>JAAVHG010000014.1 GCA_014799855.1 Oscillibacter sp. | reverse complement strand
CAAAAATATACGCGCGGAAAGCCTGTTAAATCTCTCCCGTGCGATGAACGTAAGCGCGGATTATATTTTGACGGGAAATCCATCCAAAGTGGATTATGGGTATTTGTTCAAATACCTGGAGCCGCTCAGCGAAATACAGCTAAAATGTTTGGAGGAAATCCTGAAGAATTATCTTCTGGCCTGCGGATATCCATTGCCAGACTGAAAAAGGGAAANNAGGNNGCGCCGCCTGAANTTCTTCCAAGCGNCGCNANCTGGTTTTCGATAAACCATATAAAATATAGGGGTGTGTAANCCTGTGGGACACNGCGGGGNCTCCGCCCTGCGTCACTCCTCNGCCAGGCCCCGCATCAGCTCAATTTCCCGTTGATACCCCGGCAGCTCGTTGGGAGTCTCCAAACANAAGGGGAGGTCCCGCAGCGCCGGGTGCCGGACNATCCGGGTCAGGGCNTCCAGGCCGATAGTCCCCTCNCCCAGGCAGGCGTGGCGGTCCTTGCGGCTTCCCGGCGGNTTTTTGCTGTCATTTAAATGTATNGCCTTCAAGCGGTCCAGGCCGATCACCCTGTCAAACTCCGTCAGAACCCCGTCCAAGTCCCCGATAATATCGTATCCGCCGTCGGAGACGTGGCAGGTGTCCAGACACACCCCCATCTTCTCCCCCAGCTCCACCTGGTCCAAAATCATGCGAAGCTCCTCAAACCGGCCGCCGACCTCGCTGCCCTTCCCCGCCATGGTTTCCAGAAGAACCGTGGTGGTCTGGTCCGGCGTNAGNATTTGGTTCAGCGCCTGGGCAATAAGGGCCGTTCCCGCTTCCACNCCCTGGCCCACGTGGCTGCCGGGGTGGAAATTGTAATACTGCCCNGGAATATGCTCCAACCGCCGGAGNTCGTCCTCCATGGTCTCCCGGGCAAAGGTCCGGTTTTCCTCCGACGCGCCGCAGAGGTTCAGGGTGTAGGGGGCGTGGGCGATGATGGGGGCAAAGGCGCGGTCCCGGAGCAGATCCGCCAGCGCCGCCGCGTCGGCTTCNTCCAGGGCCTTGGCCTTGCTGCCCCTGGGGTTCCGGGTGAAAAATTGAAAGGTGTCCGCCCCCAGCTTCAGCGCCTGGTTTCCCATGGCGGCGAAGCCCTTGGAGGAGGAGAGGTGACATCCGATATGCAGCATGAGGGCCTCCTTGTGTGGTTTTTCTCCATTATACCATAAAAATCTCCCGCTGCATAGTCAACGCGGCGGAACAGGGGCATAAGCGCNTGTCCCTCTGCTCCAGCTATAAAAAATCGCGGGAGCCGCAAGGCCCCCGCTTTTTGACTATTTCCGCTGTTCGGGATTGGATTCCGCCTCCAGGAAGAGTTCTTCCGCCTGCCGCTGGGCCTCGATCAGCCGCGCCCGCAGTTGGTATAGGGATTCCTCCGCGTCGGTGATGGCGTTGAACAGCAAGAGATATTCCCGGGAGATGGTTTGCATAAAGGTCATTCCTTTCTCGAAAACACAAAATATTGATGGGGACTGTCCATATCATACACAAATTGGCGGAAACTTCCTGTCTGAAATTGTCGATGGCCCNGGAAATTCCTAAAAATTTCNAAAAATACCGGGAGACGGGGGGAGATCCCCCGAAAAAACGGGCGGNTTGNCNGATTCTGCCTGTTTTCCGTATTTTCGGGCGGCCCCAGTGNGGGCGGTTTCCGCATACTTCCAAAAAANGTTTTCGNTTTTTTGAAGAAAATCCGCCCTTGGCGTCGTATGAATAAACGACAACGTTCAAGGAGAGGGGGGATAGCTGCCGGTATGACGAAAGAGCAGTTTTCCCAGCTGATGCTCCAATATGAACGGCTGGTCTACACCGTCTGCTTCCAGCTGACGCGGGACGCCGCGGCGGCGGAAGANCTGACCCAGGAGACCTTCCTCTCCGCCTATCTCCACCGGGACAGCATCCCCGCCGGGTACGAGCGGCAATGGCTGGGCCGCGTCGCCGCCAACAAGGCCAAGGACCACCTCCAAAGCGCCTGGAGCCGCCACGCGTTCCTTCCNGGCGACGAGGGNATGCCNCCCGGCCTGTCNCCTCCGGCGGAGGANGTGGCCCTCCGGAAGGCGGGGGCCGCCGAGGCCGCCCAGGCCATCCGGGATNTGAAGGAACCCTACTTATCCGTTTGCAGGCTGTGCCTNNTNGAGGAGAAATCCCCNGANGANGCGGCCCTGGCCCTGGGGAGGCCGGTGAAAACCGTCCACACCCAGCTGGCCNGGGGNAAGGCCCTGCTGCGAAAACAATTGGAAAGGAGCGGCGGTTATGGACGTGTTCCGCGCTGACGGACATCTGACGGACGGGGCNTTGCTGGCCCTTGTGCAAAACGACCCCATGGACGNGCTGAACCGCCTGGAGACGGCGGAGCATCTGGCCTTCTGCGATTACTGTTTGCANCGNTACACCGACGCCCTGGCGGGGACGGAGCTGCTGGTCCCGGAGCGCTCCTGCCAGAAGGCGGTGTGGGCCCGCATCCGAAACCGGGCCATCCGGCTGGCCACCAGCCGCTACGCCACCGCCGTGGCCGCCGTGGCTCTGGCGTTGACGCTCCTCTGGGGCGGCGATCCGGCGGAATTTGCCCGCCNGGCGGAAACCACCCGCTGGAAGGAGCCGGATCACCGGGTAATCGAACAGCTGGACGGCTTGACAGGACAGTGGAACGACGCCCTGAGCCAGGCCATGGCGGGCGTATCGGATTTTTTAGGCGGCTTAGGCCGCGCGGAATAAATTAAGGAGGAAATCCGTCATGAAACGATTGATTGANGNCTGTAAATTTTTNGNGGCCNCCTGCATCCCNGGCTGCGGGCAGATGTACCAGGGGTACATGAAGCGNGGGCTTTCCCTGATGCTGGTGTTCTGCGTCCCGCTGATGCTGGCGATTTTNCTGGAGATGGGAGCCCTGGCGGTAATGCTGGTTCCCGTGTGGCTCTACTCCTTCTTTGACGGCTACAACCTGCGCCGCCGTCTGGAGGGAACCATAGTGGAGGACGGCGCGGAGCCGGACGCCTATCTCTTCGACGTGCCGGAGCTGGACGGCAAGCGCTTTTCCGAGCTTATGGGCAGGCGGCACAGCATCATCGGCTGGGCGCTGGTGATCCTGGGTGGTTACATGCTGTACGAGCAGCTGGTCTCGCGGATTTTCCGGGACTTCTGGAGCGAGCTGTACTACTTCATGCGGTGGGATGTGCCCCGTATACTGCTGACGGTGCTGATCATCGCTCTGGGCATCTGGTTCATCCGTGGGCCGAAAAAGAAGCCTGAGCCAAAGGAACCTCCCTACGTCTTTATTCCCCCGGTTCCCCCGGCGGAGCCNAAGACGGCGGCGGAGCCCGTCCNCGCNCCGGAGCCCTTTGCCGGGGCGGAAACGGCGGGGAATCCCCTTCCCCAGGAGCCGGTATGGCCCCAGGTTCCCGTAACCCCCGCGGAGCCGGAGACGGCGGAACAGGAGGCNGANCATGACTGAGGCTCACGGGACCGCCGGGACCGCGGCGGTGGAAAAATCCTNNGGCCGGCGGGTGGGAACCTTCACCCTGGGCNTGGTGCTGGTGCTGGGCGGCGGGGCCATGCTGGNCTCCCTCTTCTGGCCCAACCTGCATATGGAGTGGGTGCTCCGGCTGACTCCCTGTATTCTGATTTTCCTGGGCGTCGAGGTCCTTCTGGCGGCGAGAGGCGGCAGGAAGGTGAGATATGACTGGCTGGGTATGTTTCTCTGCCTTGTCCTCACCCTCTTTGCCNTGGCNCTGTACGCNNCGGCNTGGTGGATGCTGNAAGGTCCNGGCATTCCCNTGTACAACGGCAGCTGGCATGGCAATGACGACGGACTGACAGTCCACTACACNTATTTTAATGACGTCCGCAGCCATTGGATGGAGATGGCCGCGGGGGACAAGCTGAGCATTGCCTGCGACAATCAGGAGGGCTGGCTGAATGTGGAGATCTACTCCATTGAGGATGGGGAGACCATCTTTGACCGGGATTTAACCAGNGAAAAGGGGATTCAGGTGGATATTCNCACCACNGGAGAGTATTATATCGANCTCTTTGGCCGNGGGGCCAGCGGCCGGGCNTCCTTTGCCCGGATACCCGGCCCCAACGCGGCNGAGCTGGACGCGCCGGAGGAGGCGGAGGACGAANCTCTGCCGGAGGAGNCNGCCCCGCCGGAGGCCGATTCTGTGGAGCCGCTCACGGAGACTCCNCNGGAANCNAACCCCTAATNCCGGCGGCATAATGCACAAGAAAAGCGGAGGAGGAGGCCTCCGCTTTTTCCTTTCCAAATGGGATCATTTGTGCTATACTGCCAGTATCTGTTTTTGGAGATAAGGAAAAAGAGGTGCATGAATTATGGCGGCTATTGGCTTTGACAATGACAAATATCTCTCCACCCAGTCGGAGCAGATCAAGCGCCGCATCGCCCAGTTCGGCGGCAAGCTGTATCTGGAATTCGGCGGCAAGCTCTTTGACGATTACCATGCGTCCCGGGTGCTTCCCGGCTTCGCGCCGGACAGCAAGGTCCGGATGCTGCAGCAGCTGCGGGAGGACGTGGAGGTGGTCATCGCCATCAACGCGGCGGACATTGAGAAGAACAAGATCCGGGGGGACCTGGGCATCGCCTACGAGGACGACGTTCTCCGGCTGATCGACATCTTCCGGGGCATGGATTTGTATGTGGGCAGCGTGGTGCTGACCCGGTATTCCGGCCAGGGGGCGGCGGACGCCTTTTTGAAGCGGCTGACGGCTCTGGGCATCCGGTGCTACCGCCACTATCCCATCGCGGGCTATCCCTCCGACGTGCCCCACATCGTCAGCGACAACGGCCTGGGACAGAACGACTATATTGAAACCAGCCATCCCCTGGTGGTGGTGACGGCTCCCGGTCCCGGCAGCGGGAAAATGGCCACCTGCCTCTCCCAGCTCTACCACGACCACAAGCGGGGGATCACCGCCGGGTACGCCAAGTTCGAGACCTTCCCTGTCTGGAACCTGCCCTTGAAGCACCCGGTAAATCTGGCCTACGAGGCCGCCACGGCGGATTTGGACGACGTGAACATGATCGATCCCTTCCACCTGGAGGCCTACGGCAAAACCGCCGTCAACTACAACCGGGACGTGGAGATTTTNCCGGTGCTGAACGCCATTTTTGAGAAGATCCAAGGGGTTTCCCCCTACAGGTCCCCNACGGANATGGGCGTCAACATGGCGGGGAACTGNATTGTGGACGACGAAGCCTGCTGCGCCGCCTCCCGCCAGGAGATTCTGCGGCGGTATTATACCGCCTGCGTGGAGACGCTCCAGGGCAANGGGANCGAGAACGCGGTCCGGAGGCTGGAGCTGGTGATGAACCAGGCGGCGGTGACGCCGGAGATCTGNCCGGCGGTGTCGGCGGCCCTGCTGAAAGCGGAGGCCACCGGGGCCCCCGCCGGGGCCATGGTCCTGCCGGACGGCCGGGTGGTGACGGGAAAGACCTCCGACACCCTGGGNGCNGCCTCCGCCATGCTTTTGAACGCGCTGAAGGCGGTGGGAGGCATCGACCACCAGTTTGAGCTGATCTCCGCCCAGGTGCTGGAGCCGGTATGCCGCTTGAAGACCCAGTTCTTGGGCCATAAGAACCCCCGGCTCCATACCGACGAGGTGCTGATGGCCCTGACGATCTCTGCCCTGACCAACCCCCTGGCGGAGCTGGCCCAGCAGCAGCTGACCAAGCTGAAAGGCTGCGACGCCCATTTCTCCGTCATACTCAGCGAGGAGGACGAGATGCTGCTGAAAAAGCTGGGGATTAACGTCAGCTGCGAGGCCCGGTATGAGACGAAGAAGCTATACCATAAGTGATGCCGGATTGCCGGCAGAACGGAAAAGAGGCAAGGCCGACTGGCCTTGCCTCTTTCATTATGTTATTGTGTGGGTTGAATGAAATGCTGCTGTCATTCCTGATCCTTCGCCATGGCGATTTTGTCCAGCAGCTCCACAATTTCTTCCTTGGTATAGGTTTCCTTTTCCCCGTTGGTGAAAATCAGCCGCAGGTCATAGAGGGTAGCCTTCTCGATGGTCCGGTAGTCCTTTTCAGTAGGCATAGCTGCCACCTCCTTTTCACCATCATAACATATTCAATTTCGGCTGTAAAGTGTGGATTTCCATTATCCCAGCGCCACGTCCAGCACCATCATGATCAAAAACCCCGTCACAAAGCCGCAGGTTCCGGCCCGGCTGTGGGCCTGGGGGACCAGTTCCTCCACCACCACGTACAGCATGGCTCCGGCGGCAAAGCTGAGAAGCCACGGCATCAGCGGCTGGGCCCAGGAGGCCGCCAGCACCACCAGAATGCCGAACACCGGCTCCACAATGCCGGACAGCATCCCGCCCCAAAAGGCCCGGAACCGGCTCCGGCCCTCCTGGCGGAGGGGCAGGGCCACGGCGGCGCCCTCCGGGAAATTCTGAATGCCGATGCCCATAGCAAGCGCCGCGGCTCCGGCGAAATTCTCCCCCTGGGCTGCCAGGGCGAAGGCCAGGCCCACCGCCATGCCCTCCGGCACGTTATGTAGGGTAATGGCCGTCATCAGAAGGGTGTTCTGCCGCCAGAGGGAGTCCCCCGGCTCCGCCTGGTTCCGCCGGAGCCGGGGCAGAGCGCTGTCCAGCGCCGCCAGGAACACCACCCCCAGCAGCATCCCCGCCGCCGCGGGGCACCAGCCGGGAAACCGGCCATCCGCTTCCGCCTGTTCAATCGCCGGCAGAAGGAGGCTCCACACCGACGCCGCCGTCATCACTCCGGCGGCAAAGCCCAAAAGGGCCTTTTGAAACCGGGGTCTCGGCTCCCCGGAGAGAAAAAATACCATGGCGGCGCCCAGAGTGGTCATCAGGAAGGTGAATCCCGTGCCCAGAGCCGCCCATTGTAGAGACTGCGCCATATCGTCTTCCGCCTTCTTCGTATTTTTGGGCGGCTGGCCGCCCGTATCCCAGTATAGGCGGCGGGCGGGCGGAGTGTTCCTGGGGCGTTTCTAAGAGAAAATGGAGGCGCACAAAAAATAGAGAAAAATTTTATCAAAAACGGAGAAATTTCTCTTGACATTGGGTTGGCAATCCATTATGATAGGTAAGTCCGTGTGGAAGGCCGTATCTTTCCGCGGAAAACTGCGATGAACCGGGAGATTGCTCGCTTGGCGAGGTAACTTCCGGGGAGTATGTCCGATAATCGGGCGGCTGAGAAGGATCTGTACGTCGCGTAGATCGCCACGCCAGGATCGCGTACCGGCCGGAGTCACCTTCGCCGGTATTTTTCTTGAGCTGGAATGATACGCACGGTAGAGCGTATAGAAAATCCTTCCCGCCGTAGGTCGTCGAGACTGCGTCAAACTACCTACGAAATCAGGAGGAATCGAAACCATGGCACAAAAAGAGAAGATCCGCATCCGGCTGAAAGCTTATGATCATCAGGTCATCGACCAGAGCGCAGAGAAGATCGTGGAGACCGCCAAGCGCACCGGCGCCGAGGTGTCCGGCCCCATCCCCCTGCCCACCAAGAAAGAGGTCGTGACCATTCTGCGGGCCGTCCACAAGTACAAGGACAGCCGCGAGCAGTTTGAGCGCCGCACCCACAAGCGCCTCATCGACATCACCAAGTCCACCCCCAAGACGGTGGAGGCCCTGATGGCCCTGGAGCTGCCCGCCGGCGTGGAAATTGAGATCAAGCTGTAAAAAGCGGATCGTCCCCCGGCAATTACCTATTTCATTTGTTTGCACCGCGGCCTGCCGCATCTTGAGGCAGGCGGGTCATGTCGGTAAATTGCCGCCGTCTCCGCATCTCCCGTCCCCATCCGCCGCGAGCCCAGCGAAGCGGGTCGCGGTGGAAAAGGAGGAGCAAGGGAGCGGGCGCAGTTTTCGCCGTCAGGCGGAAACGGAGCCAAGCGGACTTTGCGACGACTTGCCGACCAATAACCTTTAAACAGGAGGAAATACCATGAAAGCAATCATCGGCAAAAAAGTGGGCATGTCCCAAATTTTTGACGAGAACGGCCATGTGATTCCCGTCACCGTGATCGAGGCGGGTCCCTGCGTGGTCGTTCAGAAGAAGTCTGCCGAGAAGGAAGGCTACGAGGCCGTTCAGCTGGGCTACGAGGACATCCCCGAGCGCAAGCTGAGCAAGCCGGAGATGGGCCACCTGAAAAAGGCGGACGTCTCCCCCAAGAAGTATCTCCGCGAGTTCAACCTGGAAAACGCCGCCGACCTGAACGTGGGCGATCTGGTGAAGGCCGACACCTTCGCCGTGGGCGACTTCGTTGACGTCACCGGCACCAGCAAGGGCCACGGCTTCCAGGGTGTCGTCAAGCGCCACGGCGCGGCCGTGAAGCGCAACACCCACGGCGGCGGCCCCGTCCACCGCCATCAGGGCTCCCTGGGCGCCGGCACCACCCCCGGCCGCATCATGAAGGGCCGCGACGGCGCGGGCCACATGGGCGTCGATCAGGTGACCGTACAGAACCTGAGCGTGGTAAAGGTTGACCCCGAGCTGAACATGCTGGTGGTCTGCGGCGCGGTTCCCGGCCCCAAGGGCGGGCTGGTTACCATCAAGTCCACCGTGAAGGTCCACAAGGTCAAGCAGGCCGGCGCGGACATCAGCAAGAACCCGCAGAAGGCTTCCGGCCGCAACCCGCAGAAGGCCTCCGCGAGAAACCGCTAAGAAAGGGGTGCTTAGAATATGTCTACCATGAAAGTTTTGAACATGGCCGGCGCAGAAGTCGGTACTGTGGAGCTCAACGACGGCATTTTCGGCATCGAGCCCAACGAGGCCGTTGTCCACGCCGTGGTGAAAAACCACCTCGCCAACTGCCGGCAGGGCACCCAGAGCGCTTTGACCCGCGCCGAGGTTTCCGGCGGCGGCAAGAAGCCCTGGCGCCAGAAGGGCACCGGCCACGCCCGGCAGGGCAGCACCCGCGCTCCCCAGTGGACCCACGGCGGCGTGGTGTTCGCTCCCAAGCCCCGGGATTACAGCTATGTGCTGAATAAGAAGGTCAAGCGCCTGGCGCTGAAATCCGTTCTCTCCGCCAAGGCCGCCGAGGGCTCCCTGGTGGTCATCGACGCCATCAAGCTGGACGCCATCAAGACCGCCGCCTTCCGCAAGTTCCTGGACGCCGTGAAGGTGGACGGCAAGGCCGTCGTCGTGACTCCCGCCGTGGACCAGGTGGTGGTGAAGAGCGCCCGGAACATCCCCGGCGTCGTCACGACCCCCGCCGCGCAGCTGAATGTCTACGACATCCTCAACGCCCGGTATCTGGTGGTTGACCAGGCCGCCCTGGCAAAAATCGAGGAGGTGTACGCGTAATGGCAACCGCATACGACATCGTTATCCGCCCCATCATCACCGAGCGGGCCATGGCCGGCGCCGCCGACAAGAAGTATGTCTTCGAAGTCGCCAAGGACGCGGGCAAGATTGAGATTAAAAAGGCCGTCGAGGAGATCTTCGGCGTGAAGGTGGCCGCCGTCAACACCCTGACGGTTCCCGGCAAGGAAAAGCGCATGGGCGCCGGCCGTCCCGGCAAGACCAAGACCTGGAAAAAGGCCTACGTCCAGCTGACGGAAGACTCCAAGACCATCGAATTCTTTGAAGGCATGGTCTGATAAGGGAAGGAGAGTAAGCAATGTCTATTAAAACTTTTAAGCCGACGACTCCCTCCAGACGTCAGATGACAGTCTCCGGTTTCGACGGCATCGACAAAAAGGCCAAGCCCGAGCCCAGCCTGACCGAGCCTCTGAAAAAGAGCTCCGGCCGCAACAGCTATGGCCGCATCACCGTCCGCCACCGCGGCGGCGGCAACAAGCGCAAGTACCGCGTCATCGACTTCAAGCGGGACAAGGTCGGCTCCGCCGCCGTGCTCCGTCTGGAGTATGACCCCAACCGCTCCGCCAACATCGCACTCCTCGAGTATGAGGACGGCGAGCGCCGCTATATCCTGGCCCCCGTGGGCCTGAAGGCCGGCGACACCGTCACCACCGGCTCCGGCGCGGACATCCTGCCCGGCAACGCGATGCCCATCGCCGAGATCCCCGTGGGCGAAGTGATCCACTGCATCGAGCTCTATCCCGGCAAGGGCGCCCAGCTGGTGCGCTCCGCCGGCACCGCCGCCCAGCTCATGGCGAAAGAGGGCGGCGACGCCCAGATCCGTATGCCCTCCGGCGAGGTCCGCATCGTCCGGACC
>JAAVHG010000013.1 GCA_014799855.1 Oscillibacter sp. | reverse complement strand
AAGGCGGCTTAAAAAACCGGGCGCACTTGCGCCCGGTTTTGCAGGGGTTTGGGGGCGGTCAGCCACCAACAAGCGAGCCTCGGTATATACCGAGGCATTGCTTGCCGCTACTTTAGAGCGATATGGTTCCAACAAGAACTGATGCCAGTGTTTTAACTCTTTTACGAAAGCAATTTTCAATGGAGGTTACTCAAAACATTTTTTCAAGTTCATGTTGAATTTCTTCTGCACAGGCAATTTGCTTATTCAAATTCCACGCACCGATATTTACTCCATCCCGCATGAACATACTTCCGCTTTGGTGGAAGTAAAATTCGATACCACGGGATTTTGCCTCAAGATAAAGGCCTTTGACCCATTCCCACATGATTGGACGTACAACATTTTTGGGTGCCATTTCACCACCGACATTCACACATTTAATAAGCCCGGTATCGAGGTATCTGCCAAGTGAAATAGGCGCAATGAGCGGTGAACAAAAGACCTCCCTGTGTTTCAATGGAGCATCCAAAAAGTGCGGGAGCCGCTTGTCAGCCATTTCCTGATTTTCTATGGAAATGCTCATATGGACATTTTCCCACCCCTCGCCCCAATTATGGGGCAAACATTGTTTGATCCTCTCTGGCCTCTTTGTAGTCAGTACGAAAATGCAGTCACTGCGCCGGAAGATGGTGTCCCAAATGCCATCGCGCCATTGGTCTGCCTCCTCTAAAAAGAAGTCAGAGGAAAAGCAGAGTTTTACGAGAGAGCCTTTCGGGCAGTCCTTGTCTTTTAGCTCGTAAGTCGTTTTACCCTTTGTTACGATTGTAGTATCTCTGCCATAGCGTTTATCCATCTTAAAAACAAAACAATTTTGACAGCCTGGACTGCATTTGTGACAGCCATGCCAGGGGTTCCACGGGATCGCTTTGTCGATTTGAGCGTTCTGCATAATCTGTTCTCCTTTTCTGTCATAAGCCCTTTGGCATCATCTTAAATTCATATATCCACATAGCCGCCGCAAACAAGAATGTTATTCCGTCAGCCATAAGTCCTGCATAAGCAACGCCACTAACCCCTATGAACTTCGGCAGGAGGATCAGCGGAATCAGGAATAATAATGGCCGCATCACCGATACGCATACGCCTTTCAACGGCTTACCAAGTGCTGGAAATGCGTTGGCACTGATCGGTTGGCATCCGTTCACAAAAGTAAAAAACAGGTAAACCCTCATTAGGTGTACGGCAAATTCGATATAGAGGGTATCGTTATCGGAACCAAATATTTTGACGATAGAGGCTGGAAATAATTGAAAACATAGAAAAGCTACTCCCGAAAAAAGGAATGATACCACAACAACATAGCGGAAAGTTTTTCGTACACGTCCATATAACTTTGCGCCATAGCTAAAGCCTAAAATCGGCTGACTACCTTGGGCAATCCCAAGCACCACAGCAGTTACAAGCATACTGACCTTACTGATGATACCCATAGCCGCAAGAGGAATATCACTGCCATAAACTGATTGTGCGCCATATTCCCGCAGGATATTGCTTGTGGCAATCTGCTGGACCAATATAGCGATTTGATTGATGCACACCGAAGTACCAAGGGGCACCACAGCTCTAATGCTTTCTAAGGCTGGAACAAAATCTTTGAATTTTAACCGAAAGGACTGATAACGAGGAATGTAGAAAAGAATAAACACGCCGCTTACAAATTGACCAGCGACAGTTGCCCATGCAGCCCCCGCCATTCCAAACCTGGGAACGAATATGGCATCAAGCACGACATTTAGAACAGCACCTACCATGACAGAAATCATTGAGTATGTGGGCTTACCATCTGCTCTTATTAAATGGCTGCCGCCAGTGCTGAAAAGCAGAAATGGAATACCGATATTGATAATGGATACATAGGTAACTGCGTAATTTATATTTTGCGCTGTTGCGCCGAAAAGACTGAGAAGGGGGTCAAGAAAAACAGCAACAACTACTGAAATCGTCATACCCGCAATCAGCAGACAGGTAAAGGTAGAACCAACAATGCGCCCCCCTTTTTCGTGATTTCCCCGTCCCATTTCAAGGTTTAACCTTGCAGCGCCGCCAAAGCCAAACAATATTGCAACGGCAGTACAGATAATGGATATTGGGAAAGCTACATTCGTCGCCGCATTACCAAGAATACCAACATTTTGCCCAATAAAAATCTGATCGACAATGTTATATACAGATGTGATTAAATTGCTTATGATTGCCGGAACAGCAAATTTTGTCAGTGTTTTTCCGATGGGAGCCGTTGCAAGCGGGTTCATAGATTGTTCTGATTTACTCATTTTCCTTCCCTCCCTCTACTTCCAAAATACTGCTTGCCTCTCCAGCCAGCTTTACCAAAAGATTAAACTGATCTTCCCCCAGTCCATCCACTAATTGGTCAAGGCGCCGATATAGATCATCTTTCGCACGCTTTACCAATGCGCTGGCTTTTTCGGTGGGCAAGATATAGTAAGCACGCTTATCTTCAAGAGACGGCTGCTTTGTTATATACCCTTTGCTCCCTAAAGAAGTCAAATGTGCAGTAATCATCGGTTTTGACACTTTTAACAATTCGGCAAGCATGATAGGTGTATGGGGTCCCGGCGTTTCAGTGATAATGTTCAGAACTCCCATCTCACTTGGTCGGATGGGCAAATCTTTCTTTAGCTCCATGTAACTTTTGCTAAAGATTGAAAGCACTGCGTTAGCATGAAAATACTTATCCATAAATCTGCCTCATTTCTATTTTATCAAAAAAGTTCATGTGCATTAACTGTATTATAGTTAATGCACATGAACTTGTCAAGCAAATTTTTAGACGGAACGCATCTGATAAAAGCCTTAATAAAAAATCAAGGAATAAAGTTCAAATCTCACATTCCCCCTTGACAACATCTTTAGAACCGTTCACCTATCTGGTGATGGTTCTATTTTTTTAATACCATTGCAAAGTTTATCTAAGGACAGGCTNAACGAGAAAATCAANGAGCGCACGTTCTCCATGCTGACNCAGAAATACCAGCAGGAACAGGCCGAACTNGAAACGAGGCTTGAAACGCTGACGGCCCAGCTTGCCAGCACCAAGGAGCAGGAGGACGGCATAAACAATTGGGTGAATTTAATCAAGCAGTTTTCCAGCCCTTCTGAACTGACTGCCGATATGCTCAATACGCTGATTGAAAAAATCCTTGTCCATGAGGCTGTCAAGGACGCAAACAGCAACAGGACACAGGAAATCGAAATCGTTTACCGCTTTGTCGGTAAGATTGATTAGTATCTTAAACTATGTTACTCCGGCGGCACTTCCCCGGATTTGGAAAGCATAGTGAAAGTAAGCAGGATATTCCATGTGTCATTAGATGATTTATTGCTGGAAGACTCCGCAAGTGTGGTGAAGAAAAACGACGAACAGATATCCTTGGAAGATTTAATGAAAATCAATCTTCATCACCAGAAAGCGGGGCTGCTGCTAATGAGCGGACTGTTGTTTATGATGATTAGCATATTAAATTTCCCCTATGTAACCGCCCTGAAAAGCGCCGCGATCAGTATCCAATATATGCTGTACCGATACATGGTTGTGGGGGAGTATGCCAACGCCCCTGTTGATTATACGGAGTTGATGATTCCCTCTATCCTTGCGGGCGCGGTTGGATTGGCATTATTCCTGTGCTATATTGTGAAGACCCGAAAAAGAGGCGGATAGACCATACGGGCCGCTTTAAGCGCCGGGGAGCGGACTGTCAGCCCTGGCGCAGGAACTCCTCAATGGCCCGGCCCTGAGCGCCGGGAATCTCCACTCCCAGCAGCTTGGCGTAGGTGGGGGCCTGGTCGATCAGCCGCCCGGTTTCCAGGGTGACGTCCTCCCGGAAATCCGGCCCCTTGGCCAGGAAGATGGGCTGGGGGCCCTTGCCCGGCAGATGGCCGTGGGTGGCCCGGCCCCGGCGGTAGTCGGTCTGGTCGTAGCCAATGACGGCGGGGCGGTTCCAGTTGTCGCCGAAGGAGGTATAGCCGTCAGACTCCACCACAAAGGAGAATTCGCCGCCCAGGTGCTCCTTTTCCCGGATCTCCGGCTCCGTGAACACCTGGGAAATGCCGTAGATCCCCTCTTCAGCCATGTCCCGAAGGGCGCTGTACACGGCGCTGTAAAGGCCTTGATCCTGCGGGTCCTTCAAATAGACCAGGCCGGAGGTGCCGCCGGAGAGGCAGTAAGCCCGCCAGTCCTTCAGCTCCCCGTTTTCCACGGTGAGGAAGCCCCGGTCGGCCAGGAACACGTTCAGGTTGAGGGTGCGCTTGATCTCGATTTGGCCGTGGTCGCTGGTGAGGACGAAATTGGTCTCCTCTCCCACGCCGGCCTCCTCCGCCGCGGCCATCAGCCGGCCGATCCAACGGTCGGTAAGAACCACCTGCTCCTCCACCTCCGGGGTGAAGAGCCCGGTGCGGTGGCGGAAATCGTCCACATTGGCGGGGTGGATCATCAGCAGATCCGGCTGGAACTGCCGGATAATGTCCCCGGCGCAGTCCATGATAAACTGGTCACAGCCGGGGTGCTGGCGGAGGGTCACGCCCTCCTTGTGGCGGTCGATGATATCCAGCACCGCCTCCGAGGAGCCGGAGCGGCGGTAGGCCTCCCGGATGGTGTCTCCGGGGAACTGGGTCCAGTATTCGTCGATGAGGTAGTCGATATAGGGATGGTTCCCGGTGACGGGCCAGTAGATGGCGGCGGTGGAGTATCCCGCCTCCTTGACGGATTTAAAGATGCTCTCCGGGAATTTCACCGACTCGCTGAACCAGTGCCAGGGGGGCGTCAGATTACCGGGGCAGAATTTGAAATTGCCGGGAATCCCGTGAAGCTCCGGGTACACGCCGGAGGCCATGGTGGTGTGGCAGGCGTAGGTGATGGTGGGGTAGACGGACCGAACCCGGTTAATGCGGCATCCGCCCGCCAGATATTTCTGGAAATTGGGCAGGGTCTCCAGCAGGGCCAGATCCTCGGTCACCATGGCGTCCGCCGAGAAGACAATCAGCTTTTTCCGTTTTTTCATAGAAAAACTCAGCTCACTTTCTTATACAAATGACGCGGGGCGCGCTCCNNTTGGATACCCCCCGGNCCCCGGCCGTTGACAGGCGGGGCCGCAAATGGTAAAATAACCACATAGTGGCCATTTTTCAAACAAGGCCTGATTTCAGCCATTTTTNCCTGCCCCNTTNGNGCAGCCGAAAAATATGGCTGATTATNCCATAAAAACGATGGNTTTTTTATGGTATAATATCCGCATCTTTCGCCGCCAAAACGCGGCTGGTATCCGGGGTGACGGGGNACATATGTTCAGCTTTGACGGGAAATTCTGGCGGATCATGGGCTTTTTGGGCACCATGTTCCTGGTAAACGCCATGTGGCTTATCGGGTGCCTGCCGGTGGTGACGGCGGGGGCCTCCACGGCGGCCATGCAGCACACCTACCTGCGGATTTTCGACCGGAGGGCGGAGCCGCTCCACCGGCTGTTCTGGAAGGGATTTACCTCCAATTTCAAGCAGGCCACCCTGATTTGGCTGGTGTATCTGGCGCTGTTTTTCGACGTGGGGCTGGTGCTTTGGACCGGGTGGCAGATGGACCGCTTNGCCTCCTGGCGGGAAAACNGGCTNTTCCTGGGGGCGGTGCTGGTGGTTGGACTGCTGGCGCTGTTCACCCTCCACTATATTTTCGGCGTTGCCGCCTATCTGGACTGCTCCTTCCAGCAGTGCTTTACCAACGCCCTGGGCCTCTCCTTCGGCCATGTGGGATGGACGCTGGTGATGCTTCTCCTCAGCGCTCTGGCGGTGGGCCTCGCCTACATCGCCCCCTTTATGACGCTTCTGGNCTTCGGGGCCGCCGGGGCCGCGGATGGGAAGATTCTGCTGCGGGTTTTCCGGAAGCATNTGNGTGCGGCGGAAGAGGAACCNTAGCCGGGGATGGCCCGCNCAGGGGAGCGGGNNCCACACGGTTTTACCGGNNGTNTTCCGCCAGCTANGAGAAGATCCAACCGCATAGAGCCGAAAGCGGGGCCTGACCANGTGGTCAGGCCTTTTACNTGNTCTTACCGCCTGACGAATNACCGGAATNCTCCCTTTTTCACNCCTTATCCCCGGGTCTTGCCGCCGGCCACGTTCAGCGTGACGCCGTGGACATAGCTGGCCTTGCCGCTGGCCAGGAAGGCCACAGTGGCGGCCACTTCCGTCAGCTTGCCGGAGCGGCCCATGGGAGTGGTGGAGGTGCTGGCGTAGCCCTCCCGCAGCTTTTCCACGGTGATGCCCCGGGTATAGGCCAGGGCCGTTTCGTAGGCCTCGGTGCGGAGGTTGGTGGCCTCCAGAATCCCGGGGGCCACGCCCACGACCCGCACGCCCTTCTTTCCCAGCTCCTTGGCCCAGGAACGGGTCAGGGAGTTGACGGCGTTTTTGGTGGCGGCGTAGACGCTCTGGCCCTCGGAGCCCTCAAGGCCGCTCTCCGAGGAGATGTTGACGATAACGCCGCTGCCCTGCTTCACCATTCGCCGGGCGGCGGCCTGGGCGCAGAGGTAGGTGCCCTTCAGATTCACCGCCATCACCTTGTCCCACACCGCGTCGGTCAGCTCGTGCCGGCCCCCTTCGTCCACCAGAAGGGCGGGGATGTTGATCCCGGCGTTATTCACCAGAATGTCCACCGCGCCGAACCGCTCCGCAGCCGCGTCCACCATGGCCTCCACGCTGTCCCGGCGGGTAACGTCCGCCTGCACATAGAAAAAGCGGTCCCCGCAGTCCTCCATCTGGGGAGCCTCCGGGTTCAGATCGCACACCGCCACGTTGGCGCCGTCCGCCAGAAGCTCCGCCGCGATGGCGCGGCCAATGCCCGCCGCGCCGCCGGTGACAATGGCGGTCTTGCCCGCCAGGTCCAGCCAAGTCGTATCCATGATCCTGTTCCTCCAAGCCTTATCCGGCCGGAAATTTGGGGCGGCGCGGAACGCTGTCCCTCCGCTCCTGTTCAGCCTCTATCTTACCGCCGGGGAGGGAGGGTTGTCAACGGGTGGCGGGAGGTGCCTTCACCGGATTTAGTGAACAATTTAACAGTCTTTTTCCGGAAAAACGGGATAAAAATGTATTACTTATGAACTATTGATTCTCGATTCTGTGCATTTCGCACAGATTAAGGGAAAATTTTTTCAATTCAATTTGACAAAATTACATAAATAGTGTAAAATAGGACATCATTATTTAGCTCTCGGGTCCCAGGGAACGGCAAGAGCTAAGGCAAAGGGGACGGGAAAATGGCTTCCATTGAATTTCGCAACGTGACAAAGAGCTTTCACAACACAACGGTTATCAAGGACCTGAACCTGACCATCAAGGACGGCTCCTTTACCGTGCTGGTGGGGCCCTCCGGCTGCGGCAAGACGACGCTTCTGCGGATGATCGCCGGTATCGGTCCCCAGACCTCCGGCGCCGTGCTGATCGACGGCACGGACGTAACGGAAATCGCCCCCGGCAAGCGGGGCGTAGCCATGGTGTTCCAGAACTACGCCATCTACCCCACCATGTCCGTGGAGGACAACATTGAGTTCGGCCTGAAAAACAACAAGGTGCCCAAGGAGGAGCGCAAGCGCCTCATCGCCGAGGCGGCGGACAAGGTGGGCCTCACCAATTACCTGACCCGGATGCCCAGCGCCCTTTCCGGCGGCCAGCGCCAGCGGGTAGCCCTGGCCCGGGCCATGGTGAAAAACCCCTCCGTGTTCCTCATGGACGAGCCTCTCTCCAACCTGGACGCCAAGCTCCGGGTCCAGATGCGGGTGGAGCTGATCGAGCTGCATAACAAGCTGAAAACCACCTTCGTCTACGTGACCCACGACCAGGTGGAGGCTATGAGCATGGCGGACACCATCGTCCTGATGAACAACGGCGAAATCCAGCAGATTGCCTCCCCCGAGGTGATGTACAAGGACCCGGACAACCTGTTTACCGCCCGGTTCATCGGCTCCCCCGCCATGAACGTGGGATCTCTCGGGGACGGCGAGAAGAAGTTCGGCTTCCGGCCGGAGCGGGCCATGCTGCTGGACAAGAAGGCGGACAACGCCGCGGTATCCCTGAAGGGCACCGTGGTTGCCCGGGAAATGCTGGGCAGCGAAACCCAGTACACTATCCGCAACAGCCGGGGCGAGGCCTACGTGGCCAAGCAGCTGGAGGACGTGTGGACCGTGGACCAGGAGGTCTATCTGAACGTGGAGGAAAAGCACCTCTATTTCTTTGACGAGAAGGGACTGCGGGTCCGCGCCGGCGGCAAGGGCTACGCCGATTACCTCGCCCTGGTGAGGAGGCTGTCATGAAAAACGAGAAGACCATCGCCAAAAGCGGAAAGAGTTCCTACCGTATTCTCCACGCCATAATGCCCTACCTCCTGATCTCTCCGGCCATTCTGGGCATTTTAATCTTTACCGTGTATCCCGTCTTCCGAGTCATTTACTTAAGCTTTTTCAAGGTCAACCTCATTCATCCGGATAAAACCCAGTTCGTCGGACTGGCCAACTACGCCAAAATGTTCAAGGCCGCGGCCTTCAAAATGGCTATGAAGAACACCACNCTGTACTCCATCGTCATGATTGCGGCGGTGCTGTTCTTCTCNNTGCTGCTGGCGGTGTGGCTGGGGTCCAAGAACACCCCTGTGGACNGGCTGGCCCAGGCCTCCGTGTTCCTGCCCCACATCATNTCCATGGTGTCCGTGGCTATGATNTTCACGCAGATGATGGAGCCGAACTTCGGCATCTTCAACTCCATCCTCACCATGCTGCACCTGCCCACCAGCCAGTGGCTGCAAAGCTCCTCCAGCGCCATGGCCTCGGTGCTGTTTATCTCCGTGTGGAAGCACATNGGCTACTACGTGCTGATTTTCATCGCGGCCTTCCAGTCCATCCCCACCAGCATCACGGAGGCCGCCGCCCTGGACAACGCGGGACGGCTGAAGACCCTGTTCAAGATNATGATTCCCATTATCTCCCCCCAGATCTTCTTCGTCCTGATCGTCCTCACCATCGGCAGCTTNAAGGTNTTCGACACCATCCGCCTGACNACCGCCGGCGGTCCCAACAACGCCACCACCTCCCTGGTGTACTACATCTATCAGGCGGCGTTTACCGACCGTGACGTGGGCCTCGGCAGCGCGGCGGCGGTGATCTTGATCCTCATTGTGGGCATCCTCACCATTTTGTACTTCTTCGCCCTTTCGAAGAAGGTCCACTATCAGTAAGGGGGCGCGGGCATGTATAAAACCACAGAACGGCTGCTGGCGATTTTCAGCCTGATTTTTAAAATNATCATCGTGCTTCTCTTTATCTTCCCCTTCCTGTGGATGCTGTCTATCTCCTTGCAGACCCAGGCGGAGATCAGCACCTTCCCCGCCACCCTGATTCCCAANACTCCCCAGTTTGTCAACTACGCCATTGCCTGGGCCAGGGCCCCCTTCTTCACCTATCTGAAAAACTCCATCATTGTGGTGGGCGTAATCATCCTGGGGAACATCATCATCATGATCCCCGCGGCCTACGCCTTCGCCAAGTACAATTTCCGGGGGCAGAAGATTCTGTTCGGCCTGATTCTCATCGCCTTTATGACGCCCCTGCAGGTCACGTTCATCCCCATCTACTACATGATGAGCGATCTCAAGCTGCTGGGNACCCTCTGGCCCCAGATTCTTCCCTTTGTGGTGGANGCTTTCGGCATTTTCCTGCTGCGGCAGTATTTTATGCAGGTGCCCGACGAGCTGATCGAGGCGGCCCGCCTGGACAACGCCAACGAATTGAAGGTCATCTACAAGCTGATGCTGCCCCTGTCCAAGGCGGCGCTGTCCACGTCGGTGCTGTTCAGCTTCGTGAACCACTGGAACGACTACTTCTGGCCCATGGTGGTCACCTCTGTCGATAAGATCCGGCCCCTGACCGTCGGCGTCGCCAGCTTGAAGGACAACGAGGCCATGACGGAGTGGAACGTGATCTTCGCCGGCAATATGGTGCTGGTGGTGCCCATTCTTCTGGTGTATATGTTCTGCTCCAAGTATATTATCCGCGCCTTCGCCTACAACGGCGTGAAGTAAGGTCAAAAATACGGAATTTCCGTTTTTTTGAATATATTCAAGGAGGATTTAAGATGAAACAGTACAAAAAGCTCTTCGCGATCCTGCTGGCTCTGGTGATGGTCCTGTCGCTGGCCGCCTGCGGCGGCAATAACGGCGGCTCCAGCACTCCCGCCGGCAGCGGCACCTCTCAGCCCGCCGATACCGGCTCCAGCGGCGGCGGTGATGAGGTTCAGGAACTGACCTTCTGGCACTCCTGGTCCGGCGGCAACGCCGAGCTGTTGGACGCCATGGTGTCCACCTTTAACGACACCCATCCCAATATCCACGTAACCGCCACCTATCAGGGCGACTATTGGGAGTCCGCTTCCAAGGCCTATACCGCCGTCGCTACCGGCGAGGCCCCCGACCTGCTGATGATGGGCACCGACCACGTGAGTATCTTCATGAAGGAAGGCGGCGTTCTGGAGGATCTGATCCCCTATATGGACTCCACCGGCTATGACAAGGACGACCTCGTGGCTGGCTTCACCGACACCTACTGGGGCGAGGACGGCGGTCTGTACGCCCTGTCCTTCGGCCGCTCCACCCCCATCCTGTACGTCAACCAGGATATGCTGGACACCATCGGCGCTACTGCTCCCACCACCTGGGACGAGATGAACGACATCAGCCAGAAGCTGATTGCCAACGGCACCTGCGAGTACGGCTACTCTCTGCCCTATGACTCCTGGTACTTCCTGATGATCATCCCCCAGATGGGCGGCAAGCTCTGGAACGACGACGGCACGGCCCTGGCCTGCATCGAGGACGGCACCCTGGTAAAGGGCCTCCAGATGTTCCAGGATCAGGTCAACAACAAGACCCTGTATTACGGCCCCACCCAGGACAGCAACTCCGCCTGCCGCTCCCTGTTCCTGGACGGCAAGTGCGCCATGTACCTGCACTCCTGCTCTCAGCTGAGCACCGTCAACAAGAACGCTACCTTTAATTACAATGTGTCCCAGGTTCCCGCTGGCGTGCGCAAGGTTGCCAATACCGGCGGCTGCACCATCACCATGATGAGCGCCTCCGAGCACAAGGACGCCTGCTGGGAGTTCCTGCAGTGGTTCATTGAGGACGACGAGGGCGCCGTGAAGATCGCGACCGGCACCGGCTACGTCCCCTTCACCTATTCCATGACCGAGTCTGACGCCGTGAAGCAGCTGTGGGAGGAGATCCCCGGCGCGAAGGTGGCCTTCGACCAGATCGCCGAGTGCGGCGAGGACTCCGGCCGTACCGCCAACACCGGCGACTGCCTGAACGTCTTCATGTCCACTATGGAGGCCGTCCTCTATGATAACGAGAACGTGGAAGACGCTGTGAACGCCATGGTGGCCGAGGTCAACAACATCATCGGCTGATTTCCGGAAGCGCGTTCCCGGCAAAGCCTCAACGCCCGCCGCTCCGCCCCTAGGGCGGGGCGGCGGTTTGACTTCCCCGGCGGCGCGGGCTATACTATATACACATCGCAATTCCCTGCTATAGCCGGCAAGGCGGAAAACATCGCCGCCGCCGTTCCAATTTGTTGACGATAAAGAAAGGAGCTTCGCCATGAAACTGCTGATTGACGACGCCAATCTGAGCGCCATCAAGAGAATCTACGACCTCTACCCCTGCGACGGCGTGACTACCAACCCCTCCATTCTGGCTAAGACCGGAAAATGGCCCTACGAGGCATTGCTGGCCATCCGGGCTTTTATCGGCGAGGAGGCCGACCTCCACGCCCAGGTCATCGGCCGGGACGCGGAGACCATGGCCGCCGAGGGCCGGAGGATCGCCAGCCTTCTTGGCCGAAATACCTATATTAAAATCCCGGCGGTGCCCCAGGGGCTGAAAGCCATGCGGATTCTCTCCGGCGAGGGCCTTCGGGTCACGGCCACCGCCGTGTACACGGTTCAGCAGGCGTATCTGGCCGGAAAGGCGGGGGCGGACTTTGCCGCGCCCTATGTGAACCGGATCGACAATCTGGGGGGCGACGGGGTGGAAACCGCCTGCCGCATTCATGACCTCTACCGGGTCAACAACATGAAAACCCAGATTCTGGCGGCCAGCTTCAAAAACACCCGGCAGGTGCTGGCGCTGGCGGAGTACGGAGCCGCGGCGGCCACCGCTTCTCCGGAAGTCATTGAGGGCATGATGAAGAACGCCGATGTGGACGCGGCGGTGGAGGCCTTTATCGCCGACTTCGAGTCCCTCTGCGGCCCGGGGAAAAACATGCTGGAAGGGTGATGGAAAAGTTCTTCACTTTAGGCATGTTTGAAAAATGCCAAACCGCCCAGGCGGCGTGTCCTTTTTCCGCCCTCCCGCNTTAAAAACTCTTGAAATGCACAGCCTCGGCCTAGAGGAACTGGCCTCGGCAGACCTCACGGTTAATGCGGGGCCAAAGTATTCCTGCGAATTTTTGCTTTGTCTGGCGAAAAAATCCCCTGCTGATGGACATTTCACCATGTTTCAAACAAGGCCCAGGCGGGGTCATAAGGAAGTATTGGAAGTCAAAAAGCGGCGCAGTCTTTCGACTACGCCGCTTTCTTTTTTGCCCAGAACACGGGGCCGCATCCCGCCGGAGCCTGGGAAGGCACATTTACCGCAAAACCGCNCCCAGTTCGCTGGCCANCAGCTCCAAAATACTCTTCACGTCGCTGTCCGCCTCCTCGGCGGTGAGGCTGCGNTCATCGGCCCGAAGCTCCAGGCTGAACGCCACGCTCTTCTTCCCCTCCGGGATACCGGTTCCGGTGTAAATATCAAAGAGATTGACCGCTTTCAGCAGCCCCTTGGCCCCCCGGCGGATGCAGTCCTCCAGCTTCGCCACCGGAAGCGCCCCGTCGCACACCAGGGCAATGTCCCGGCTCACAGCGGGGAACCGGGGCAGAGGCTGATAGACGGGCCGTCCGCCCACGCTGGCAAACAGCGCGTCAAAGCCCAGCTCCGCCGCGTACAGCTCGCAGTCCACGCCGTAGTTGGCGGCCACGCTGGGATGAATCTGCCCCAGCACGCCCAAAAGGCGATCGCCGCAGTAGACCTTGGCGCAGCGGCCCGGATGGTAGGAGGGATTTTCCCCCTCCGCCTCAAACCGGACGCCGGAGATCCGAAGCCCCGCCAGCACCGACTCCACCGTCCCCTTCAGGGCAAANAAGTCCATGCCGGGNCCNTAGGCCCCCAGAGACAGTACCTTCGGCTCNTCGGCCATGCCGGAGCCGTCGTCCTTGGCGAAATAGGTCCGGCCCAGCTCNTAGAGCTTCACGGATTTGTTCCGGAAGCTGTAGTTCCGGGCCAGGATCTCCAGCATGGAGGGCAGNGTGGTGGTCCGCATGATGGAGGTATCCTCTCCCAGGGGATTGAGAATCTTCAAGGAGTTCCGCAGGGGAGAGTTTTCCGGCAGGTTGATTTTATCGTAATACACCGGGCTGATGAAAGAGTAAGTGATAATCTCATTGTACCCGGCGGCGCGGCACAGCTCGCCCAGACGGTTTTCCGTCTGCTGGAGGGGCGTGTAGCCCCGCCGCTGGCCCAGGCCTCCGGTGATAGTGTCGGGGATGTTGTTGTACCCGTAGAACCGGGCCGCTTCCTCGGCCAGGTCCGCCATGCCCTCCACGTCGGAGCGCCAGGAGGGAACCTTCACCTGTCCACCCTCCACGCTCTCAAAGCCCAGCTTCTCAAAGATGGGGCGCATCTCCGCCTCGGGGATATCGGTGCCCAGAAGGGCGTTGATCTTCTCCGGCTCCACCGGCAGGGTCCTGGGCTGGGGCACGTAGTTGAGGATATCGATCACGCCGTCGATAACCTCTCCTGCCCCCAGCAGCTCCACCAGCTCGCAGGCCCGGTTGACGGCGGGCAGGGTGTTGAGGATATCCAGCCCCTTCTCGAACTTGGCGGAGGCCTCGGTCCGCATACCCAGGGCCAGAGCGGTCTTGCGGATGCAGCTGCCCTCGAAGTTAGCGGACTCGAACACCACGTCGGCGGTGTCGGCCACAATCTCGCTGTTGAGGCCGCCCATAACGCCGGCAAGACCCACGGCGCGGGTGTCGTCGGCGATAACCAGCATGTCGGGATTCAGCTCCCGGACGTTGCCGTCCAGGGTGGTCAGGCTCTCGCCCGTCCGAGCGCGGCGGACCACGATTTTCCCGCCCTTCACATAGCGGTAGTCAAAGGCGTGCATGGGCTGGCCGTATTCCAGCATGACATAGTTGGTGATATCGACAATATTATTGATCGGCCGCACGCCCATGGCCCGGAGCCGCTCCCGCATCCACTTGGGGGAGGGGGCGATCTTCACGTTCCGCACCATCCGGGCGGTGTAGCGGGGGCACAGGTCCGGGTCCGGGGTTTCCACGTCCAGAAGCTCCGGCAGGGTCCGGGCCAGGGGGTTGTCCGCGTCCTCGGGGCACCCCTTCACTACCGGGTCGTGGAGCTTGAGGGGCTTGTTAAAGGTCACCGCCGCCTCACGGGCCAGGCCGATGACTGACAGGCAGTCGGGCCGGTTGGGGGTGATTTCAAACTCCACCACATGGTCGTCCTGTCCGGTGACGGACTTGATGTCGTCGCCGGGCTTGCAGTCCTCGTACATCACGAAAATGCCGTCGGGGATGCAGTTGGGGAACTCCCTCTGCTCCGCCCGTAGGTCCGCCAGGGTGCAGATGGAATTAGTCTTGGTGTTATAGGCCACCATATCCCCCTCGTGGATATTTTGCAGGCGGATCTGATGAACATTGCCGCTGCCTGCGCCCCAGTCCAGGGCGATGGTCCAGTATCCGCCGCCGTCGCGGATCACCATCATCACCTTTGCCGCCACAACTGGACCGAAAATCTTGTCCCCGGCTTGGATATCCGCCGGAATGGACGGCTCCTCCGGATCGATGGGGTGGTAATCGTTCAAAAGGGCCGCGGCCTCGATAACAGCATAGGGGAAATCCCGCTCGTCCAGACCAAGCTCGCTCAGGGAGCACAGCATTCCCTTGGACTTCACGCCCCGGAGGTTGCCCCGGGTGATGTGCTTACCGCCGGGGAGGTAGGAATTGTGGAGGGCCACAGGCACCAGATCCCCTTTGTGGATGTTCCACGCGCCGGTGACGATCTGGACCGGCTCCTCCTGGCCCACGTCCAGCTGGCAGATCCACATATGATCGGAATTGGGGTGCCGCTCCATGTCCTTGATGCGGCCCACCACTACATTGGAGATCTCCGCGCCCAGGTCCTCCGTGACCTCTACCTTAGACCCGGAGAGGGTCATGGCCTCGGCGAATTCCCGGTCGCTGACCGGGCCGATATCGACAAATTCTTGTAACCATTTACGGGATAGTTTCATAGTATGACTCCTTTTCAAGAGGTGTTCAGTTCATGCTGACCGGGGGAGTGCTCGCCCTTGCGGGCGGGGGAGGCTGTTAGCCCTCTGAGGGCTGGTCCTTTTCCACCCCCCATTTTCTCTTTGGTTGCGCCAAAGAGAAAACGGGCCGTGGACGGTCCAAAAGAGAAACCGCTTGCGCGCTTGGACTGCCCTGCAAG
>JAAVHG010000012.1 GCA_014799855.1 Oscillibacter sp. | reverse complement strand
AGTTAAGGAGATTTACCGAATAATGGGGTGTGAAAATATTGTAAATTTCGGCTTATCTACAGAAATCCATGAACATTTTAATACACCATTATTTGGTAAATGGTCTTATCTTAATGACATTGCTTCGTTTGGGGGTTCCTTTTCTTGTTAGTGCTCCGGAGAAGCATTGGCTTCGCCTCGCTTCTCTTCGATCCGTTTGGGGCTTCGCCCCAAGGTTACGGGGGATTTTGCAGGGGGCACCGCCCCCTGCACCCCCGCAAGCCTTTAAAAAGGCTTGAGCGAAACNTTTTCCTCCCTATTCTCCGGCCTCTTCGCTTAACTGCTCCCAGCGTTCATANAGGGCGTCCAGCTCCTTCTGNGCCCCCTCCCGCTCCNCCGTCAGCTCCGTCAGCCTCTCNTAATCGCAGGCGGCGGCCTCCATGGCCNCGTCCAATGCCGNCAAGGCCTCCTCCGCCTTNGCAATATCCCGCTCGCAGATGGTCAGCTGTCGCCGCGCGGCCTGCTGGGCCTTATTGCCCCGGACGGGGCGTTCCGCCTTTTCCTTAACCGGCTTGGGCGGCGGCGCTTTCTCCGCCTCCTCCTGGGCCTTCACCTGCCGGTATTGGGTAAAGCCCATGGGGTAGTCCGTGATGGTCTCCCCCGCCAGCTCCCAGATCCGGGTGGCGAAGCGGTTGATGAAATAGCGGTCGTGGCTCACGAAAAGCAGAGTGCCGTCGTAGCCCTCCACCGCGTCCTCGATCCACTCCCTGGCGGCGATGTCCAGGTGGTTGGTAGGCTCGTCCAAAATCAGGAAGTTGATCTCGTCGTCCATCAGCATACACAGCCGCAAGCGGCTCTGCTCNCCGCCNGAGAGGACGGACACGGGCTTGAACACGTCCTCCCCCCGGAACTCATAGGCCGCCAGCCGGTTCCGGGCGGATTGGGCGGAGAGGCCCCGCTTGGCGGCCATCATATTNTCCACCAGATTCCAGTCCGGATGGTCGAAATGGATGATTTGGGGCAGGTANGCCGCCCGGACCTGGGGNCCGGTTTTGATGCGGCCGTCGTCGGGGTACAGCTCCCCCATGATCATCTTAATTAAAGTGGTCTTNCCGGTGCCGTTGTCCCCGATNAGGGCGATGCGCTCGCCCCCCTCCACCTTCAGGCTGATNTGGTCGAACAGCCGCCGTTCNCCGAAGGATTTGGCCACGTTCCGCAGCGCCAGCACCTCGTCCCCGTGGAACTCCGCCGTGGAGAACCGGGCGTCCATCTTCCTGGCCTTGGTGGGCTTGGCGGTGGTCCGCATACGCTCNATGCGCCGCTCGATGTTGATGGCCCGGCGGTAGGTCTTGTCCATGCCCTGGAANGCCCAGAGGCGGAGCTGGTCCGCCGCCCGCTCCAGCTGCTGGATTTTGGCCTGCTCCTTTTGGTACTGCTTCAGCCGCTCCTGATAGCGGCGCTCCTTCTCCACGGCGTAAAAGCTGTAATTTCCGCTGTAAAACTCCGCCTTGCCGTCCTGAATCTCNATAATCCGGGTGACTACCCGGTCCAGGAAATAGCGGTCGTGGGAAATGGCCACCACAGTGCCCCGGAAGGAGGCGATATACGCCTCCAGCCATTCCGTGGCGTGAAGATCCAGGTGGTTGGTGGGCTCGTCCAGCAGAAGGATGTCCGTATCCTCCAGAATCAGNCGGCCCAGGTTNACCCGGGTCTTCTCCCCGCCGGAGAGGCTGTCGAACAGCTGGGCCCGCATTTCCCGGGAAATGGANAGTCCGGCGGCGATTTTGTTCACCGCCACGTCGGTNTCGTAGCCGCCNAAGACCTCGAACCGCTCGCTGAGGGCCCCGTACCGCCGCAAAATGGCGGGGTCCGTCTCNCCGGAGGCCATCCATGCCGTCAGCTGCTCCATCTCCTCCGCCATATGCTGCAAACGCTGAAAGGCGGAGCGNAGCACGTCCTCCACGGTGTATCCGGCCGGATACACGGGAATCTGGGAGATNAGGCCCACCNGGCGGCCCTGGCCGACGNCCACCTGGCCCTCGTCGTAGTCCATCTCCCCGGTTAAAATGTGGAACAGAGTGGACTTTCCCGCGCCGTTCCGGCCCAAGAGTCCTACCCGTTCTCCCTGGTCAATCTGGAAGGTGAGGCCGTCCAGAACGTTTTTCCCCACCTCGAAGGATTTGACCAGGTTGTTAATCTGTATCTCAATCATACTCTTTCCGTAAACTATCCACCAATTGTCCAAAGCCCATGGCGTGGGACGCCTTCACCAGCATGGCGGTGCCCGCCGTCAGCTGCTGGCGCAGCTCCGCAAGGGCCTGCTCCTTGGCGGCGAAGTGGACGACGGTCCCGCCGCTCTGGGCGGCGCCGTCGGCGATGCCCGCGGCTTTGGCTCCAATGGCCACGATAAAATCAATGCCCAGCATGGCGGCGAGAGCCCCCACGTTATAATGGGCCTGGTCAGTCAGCTCTCCCAGCTCCCCCATGTCGCCCAGCACCGCCACCCGGCGGTCGCAGGCGGTCTTGGCCAGCACCTCAAGAGCCGCCGTCACCGACTGGGGGCTGGCGTTGTAGCAGTCGTCCAGCAGCACCCGGTTTCCCGGCAGGCGCAGCACCCGCATCCGGGACCCGGTGGGCCGGAAGGCGGCCACGCCCCGGACGATTTCCGCGTGGCTGAGGCCCAGCTCCTCCCCCACCGCCACGGCGATGGAGGCGGAATAGGCCATGTGCTCTCCGGGGGCGGAAATGGAGAGGNGATAGGTGTCCCGCTCCGTCACCACGGTGCAGGTGATGCCCTCCACNCCGTGGTCGGCAATCTCCGCGATATGGGGGCGGCAGTGGTCCGACTGTCCGCAGCGCACCGTGCGGAAGGGNGGCTGGATGGTATCCAGNAANGCGTCGTCCCCGTTGAGGACCGCCAGGCCGTGGGGGTTCAGGTGGTCAAAAATCTCGCATTTTGCCTCCANAATCCCCTGGCGGCTGCCCAGGAACTCNATATGNGCGTCGCCGATGTTGGANATNACGGCGATGTCCGGCCGCACCATCTCCCCCAGGTAGCGGATCTCCCCGGCGTGGTTCATGCCGGTCTCAATGACCGCCGCCTGNTGCTCCGGCTCCAGGCCCAGAANGGTCAGGGGCNNGCCGATGTCGTTGTTAAAATTCTCCGGCGTCTTCCACACCCGCAGCTTCGCCCCCAAAACGGCGNCCACCATTTCCTTGGTGGTGGTTTTGCCCACGCTTCCGGTGATTTGNACCACGGGGATGTCAAAGGTGTTCCGGTAGGCGGAGGCCAGGGCNTTCAGGGCCAAACGGGTGTCCGGCACCTGGATATAGAANTTATCCGCCCGGCGCTTNTCCGGGACCCTGGCGCAGAGGCAGCCCGCCGCGCCGTCCGCCAGGGCCTGATCGATGAAATCGTGTCCGTCGAACCGGACNCCCACCCAGGGGATGAACAGGCACCCCGGCTCCACCNTTCGGCTGTCGGTGGACACGGCGGAAACNGGGGGAAAGGTNCNCTTCCCCAGCTGGANGCCGCCCACGGCGGCGGCGATATCCTCAACGGTCATAGGCCGCATAGTTGAATCTCTCCTCTTTCAAGTGGTCTTGTCAAAAGGGCAAGGCCTCAGCGGCGGCGGCACAGGCCGGAGAGGCGGAGTATCTCTCCGCACAGCTCCCCGTAGCTCATGCCCACAGCCCCCGCCGCCTTNGGAATCAGGCTGCCGGAGGTCATCCCCGGCAGGGAGTTGGCCTCCAGGCACCAGGCCTTTCCCCCGCCGTCCAGAATGAAGTCCGCCCGGGAGTAGACCTCCAGCCCCAGGGCCTTGTGGACCCGCAGGGCCAAATCCCCCAAAAGCTCCGCCTCCGCCGGCGTGATGTCCGCGGGGCAGATCTCCCTGGCGCCGCCGGCCTGGTATTTGGCGGCNTAGTCAAAATCCTTCTCGGCGGGNAGGATCTCNATAGGCGGAAGGGCCCGGTCCCCCAGCACCGCCACTGTCAGCTCCCGGCCGTAGATCCGNTTCTCCCAAAAGACCTGNCCGCCGAATCCCGGCGCGGCCAGCAGGGCCTCCCGCAGCGCCTCNCGGCTCTCCGGCAGNAAAACCCCCAGNGAGGAGCCGCCGGTGGTGTTTTTNANNACNCAGGGCATCGGCAGCTCCGCCGCCAGCCTCTCCGNGTCCTCCGGNNCGTAGTCCAGCAGCCGCCACTCCGGCGTGGGCACNCCGGCGGAGGCCATCATCCGCTTGGCCGCCGCCTTGTCCATGGCCATGCCGGAGGCCAGATACCCGCTGCCGGTATAGGGAATGCCCAGCAGATCGAANGCGGCCTGAACCCGGCCGTCCTCCCCGTCCTGGCCGTGGAGGCCCAGAAACACCATATCCGCCAGGGCGCAGANATCCAGCACATGAGGGCCGAAGCGGCTGGGGCCCTGGTCCCGCCGGGAGGCCNTCACCGCCGCCAGATCNGGGGCGGAGGCCTCGATAACCGCGTCCCGGCAGAGGCCGTCCTCCGCGTCGAAGAGCGTCCTCAAATCCGCCGGAGCCTCCTCCAGGCCCAAAAACATATCCACCAGGATGGCCCGGTGNCCCAATCCCCGCAGCGCCCGGCACACGTTGGTGCCCGTCACCAGCGACACGGCCCGTTCCGTGGANATGCCTCCCGCCAATACGACAATNTTCATTCTGCGTTCCTTCCCCTCAGCCGCGTCCTTTGGCGCGGAAAAACCTAGTCATGTACATAAGAATACTATTATAGTCTCTTCCAGTCTAGCACAACTCGCTCCCAAATACAACTATTTTTATCACGTCCTACCTTGGCACGGGCTGGTTACTCTCTGCCCGCCCTATACTGCGGCGGTTGCGGGACAGAGGCCGGCCGCTTTCGGTNNGNCGNGCGCGGTANAAACCGGGANNNTACCAAGCAGATGGTTCAGGGAAGGAAAAACCTCTGCTTTCGGCATGACGTGCCGATATAAACCGAGAGGGTCTATGTTGAAGGAAGAGAAGAGAATGCAGGAGTGGATACACCCCCATAAAATCAGGAGTGTCCAAAAGGCAGAGTTTCCATGGGGGAATGACCCGGTCAGGAGACCGGGTCCCACAGGTGGATTTGTCAGAAACATCAGCTGTGTGGGGCCTGACCTCCTGGTCAGGCCATGTCTAAATAAAATGCTCCTTTGGACACTCCCATAAAATCCCCCGCCTTGACCCAAGGCAAAGCCGGATCTATAATGCTTTTCAGAGAAAAAACCAGAAGCCGCCCCAAAGCGGCCTCAGAAACGGAGTCTTTCCATGGATAAATACGCCGTAAACCAGCGCTATTTCGGCCACAGCGGCTTCCGCCCCGGCCAGGAGGAGCTGATCGACAGCATCCTCTCCGGCCGGGACGCCCTGGGCATCATGCCCACCGGAGGCGGGAAATCCGTCTGCTACCAGGTGCCCGCCCTGCTGCTGCCGGGACTGACCCTGGTTATCTCCCCCCTGATCTCCTTGATGAAGGACCAGACCTCCGCCCTGCGGGCCGCGGGAGTCCCCGCCGCCTTCCTCAACAGCTCCCTGGATCTGGAGAGCTACCGGGAGACCTGGGATTTCGTGCGGCATGGCCGGTGCAGGCTGCTGTACGTGGCGCCGGAGCGGCTGGAAAACCCCCGGTTTCTGTCCCTTCTGCAAAGCCTGGAAATCTCCCTCGTGGCGGTGGACGAGGCCCACTGTATCTCCCAATGGGGCCAGGATTTCCGGCCCAGCTATCTGCGGATTACCAAATTTCTGGAAGCCCTGCCCCGCCGGCCCGTGGTGGCCGCCTTCACCGCCACGGCCACGGCGGAGGTCCGGGAGGATGTGGTCCGCCTTTTGGAGCTGCAAAATCCCCTGGTGGCCGTCACGGGCTTCGACAGGCCCAACCTCTTTTTCGACGTCCGCCGCCCCAGGGACAAGCTGGGGGCCGTGCTGGCCCTGGTCCGGGAGAGGCCGGGCCGCAGCGGCATCGTCTACTGCGCCACCCGCGCCAAGGCGGAGCAGGTGGCCCAATACTTAACCGATTCCGGCGTCCCCGCCGCCTGCTACCACGCGGGCCTCTCCGACCAGGAGCGGCAGGATAGCCAGGAGGCCTTTCAATACGACCGGGTGTCCGTCATGGCGGCCACCAACGCCTTCGGCATGGGCATTGACAAGTCCAACGTCAGCTTTGTCATCCACCTCAACATGCCCAAGAGCCTGGAGGCCTACTACCAGGAGGCGGGCCGGGCCGGGCGGGACGGCGAGCCGGCGGACTGCATCCTCCTCTACTCCCCCGGCGACGTGCGCACCGCCAAATTCCTCATCGAGAACGGCGAGGAGAACGAGGACCTGGACCCCAGGGCCCGGGCCGCGGTCCGCCGCCAGGACCTCCGGCGGCTGGATATCATGACCGGATACTGCAAAACCAGCGGGTGCTTCCGGGCCTACATCCTCCGCTACTTCGGCCAGAAACCCCCGGACTGGTGCGGAAACTGCGAGGCCTGCCGGGGGATCACCTCTTTGCAGGACGTGACCATTCAGGCCCAGATGATCCTCTCCTGCGTCCGGCGGATTCAGGACAAGCTGGGGTACAACGTGGGGGCCAATCTGGTGATCCAGGTCCTCCGGGGCAGCAAGACCAAGCGCCTGCTGGATCTGGGGCTGGACAGCCTCTCCACCTACGGCCTCCTGGCGGAAAAGCCCCAGGACCGGGTAGCCCGGTGGGTGGAATACCTGGAGGAGCAGGGCTACCTGTACACGGACCCCGCCTACAGCGCCCTGCGGCTGACGGACCGGGCCGGGGAGGTGCTGTACCGGGGCAAAAGCGTGGAAATGCCCGTGCGGACAGATCCCGCGGCCGCCTCCCCCGCGTCCCGCCGGAGAACAGAGGAGCCCGATCTGGAGGAGGACGAGGTCCTCTTCCAAATCCTCCGCACCGTCCGGGGGCGGCTGGCCCAGGCCCAGGGAGTCCCCGCCTACGTGGTGTTCTCCGACGCGGCCCTGCGGGACATGAGCCGGAAGCTCCCCACCACCGAGGCGGAATTTTTGACGGTCTCCGGCGTGGGCGCGGTGAAGGCCCAGCGGTACAAGGAGCCGTTTCTGGCGGCTGTCCGGGAGTATTTAGAGAAGCGGGAGGACTGATCCGGCGGGTTTCCCCTCTTCCGCCAAAATTTTTTCAAATTTCCCCCAAGATTTCCTGCGGAAATACGACAATACTGGTATAGGGGCGCTCCGAAACCCGGCGGCGGGCCCCGAGTATGACGAAGGGAGGCCCTTTGATGGAGGACGCGGCCATTATCCAGCTGTACTTTGACCGAAACCAGGAGGCCATCCGGGAGACGGAGGGCAAATACGGCGGGCTCTGCCGCCGGATAGCCCGGAACATCCTCACCATCCGGGAGGACGCGGAGGAGTGCGTCAACGACACGTATCTCGCCGCCTGGAACACCATCCCGCCCCAGCGGCCCCACGCCCTGGCGGCCTTTCTGGGGCGGCTTGTGCGGAATCTCTCCATCAGCCGCTACCGGGCCAACCGGGCCCAAAAGCGCTACGACGGCATGGAAGCCCTGCTGAGCGAGCTGGAGGAGTGCGTCCCCGCCCGGGAGACGGTGGAAACGGAGCTGGAGCGGGCGGAGCTGGGGGAGATCATCAGCCTCTGGCTGGAAACCCTGCCCCAGGCGGACCAGCGGCTGTTCCTCCGCCGGTACTGGTACGGCGAGGCGGTGCGGGATCTGGCCCAGGAGGCGGGCCTCACCCCCAACCAGGCCTCCCAGAAGCTGCTGCGCCTGCGGAAGGCGCTGCGGGAAGTTTTGGAAATGAAAGGAGCTGTCCCATGAATCAAGAGGATATTTACGACGGCGTAACCGACGTGCGGGATGATCTGGTGGAGGCCGCGGCCCCCAAAAAGCGGGCTTTGCGGCTGTGGATGCCCCTGGCCGCGGCGGCGGCCGTCGTTCTGGCAGTCACGGCCTTGTGGCCCCGGATCGGCGGAACGGCGGGCGGAAAGGCCTCCCCCTACCTGCTGTCGGCGGCGGTGTACCCGGAGCAGGCCCCCTATCCCCGCTGGGAGGATTTCATCCAGGAGGATGGGGATATTGACTACGAGGCTTTCAGCGAAGCTGACGACAAGTTTTTCCAGGACCAGCATGACCGCTGGGAAAGCCTGAGTACGCAGGACGGGACGCTGGACGGGTTTTACCAGCGGTTCAGTGATTTCACCCAACGGTCCATGGCCCAGCTTCTTTCCGGAGGGGAGGGAGAAAACCGGGTCTGCTCCCCGGTGAACCTGTATATGGCCCTGGCCATGCTGGCGGAAACCACCGGCGGAAACAGCCGGGAGCAAATCCTACAGCTTGTAGGATATGAAGATATGGAATCTCTCCGCGCCGTGGCGGGAAGGGTGTTCCACGGCATTTACCAGGACAACGGCCTCAAATCGGTGATCCCCGCCAACTCCTTGTGGCTCAATGAGAACGTCCATTTTGTCCAGTCCACCATGGACACCCTGGCCCAGGAATACTACGCCTCGTCGTACCGGGGCGAGATGGGTTCGGCGGGATTGAATCAAGCCCTGCAAGATTGGATCAACGACCAGACCAGCGAGCTTCTGGCCGAACAGGCAGAGGGCTTGTCCCTGGAGCCGGAGACCATCCTGGCCCTGGTAAGTACCCTCTATTTCAAGGCCCGGTGGTTCGATGAATTTTCCCCGGAGAACACCGCCCCGGACGTGTTCCACGCTCCCAGCGGGGATGTGACGGCGGACTTCATGCGCCAGGCCCAAAGCGGCGGCTATTACTGGGGCGAACACTTCTCCGCCATCACCAAGAGCTTTATTGAATACGACTCCATGTGGTTCATCCTCCCCGACGAAGGGGTGGACGTGGAAGCCCTGCTGACGGACCCGGAGGTGGCAGATATGCTGCACGGCCGGGAGTGGAAGAACAGCAAATACGTGGACATTAACCTGTCCATGCCCAAGTTCGACGTGTCGTCGGATCTAGATCTCACCGAGAGCTTGAAGGCCCTGGGGATCACCGATGTGTTTGACCCGTCGCTCTCCGACTTCTCCCCCATGACCAAGGACGCCGACGAGATCTATCTCTCCCAGGCCCGCCACGCCGCCCGGGTGCTGGTGGACGAGGAGGGCTGTCAGGCGGCGGCCTATAACATAATGGCCGATGTCGGAATGGGCGGTCCGCCGGACGAGGAGGTGGACTTCGTGCTGGACCGGCCCTTCCTCTTCGTGATCACCAGCGATGTCGGAAGCCTGCCCCTGTTCGCGGGAATCGTGAATCAGCCGTAAGATAGCAGGTTGACATAACACAGCCCCGGCGCTTTTCGCGCCGGGGCCGTTCTTTTGGACGCAGAGGCAGCCCACGCCTACGGCTCCCCGTAGAGCAGCTCGAAGGTCTCGTAGTGGTCCTCCGTGTAGTAAATCAATCCGTCATTGGAGAAGACAATCCGCTTGGCCCCCCGGGAGGAATTCCCCACGGTGCCGATGTCGCACTCCGTATAGGTCCGGCCGTCGGCCTCCGGAAGGTTTCCCTCGTAGTTGCCGAAGCGGCTGCCGCCCATGGCGGTGCCCTCCCCGGTGTAAGGCTCCACGTTGCCGCCGGACCACCCCGCGTCCTGGGCCTCCCGCTTGGTGACATAGTTATCGGGGAGGTGGTCATAAAGGTGGATGTACAGGGCGACCTCCTCCTTGGAGTCGTACCAGCCGTTCTCGTCCAGACTCTCCTCGTTGGACTCGTTGCCGCCGTCCTCCCCCGGCAGGTTCTCGCCGCTGCCCTCCGGGGCGGGCGCGGCCTCCTGCTGGCCGTCATCCGTCTGAGCGCCGTCCGGCCCGTTCTCCTGGGGCGCTTCGGTCAGTACCTGCCGCGGCGGGTCCTCCTCATAGATGATCTCCCCGCCGCACCCGGCCAGCAGTCCCAGCAGAAGCAGGACCAGGGCCAGGGCAATCCATCGTTTCCCGTTTCGTCTCATGGTCTCTTCCCTTTCTCAGCCCCAAAACCGGGGCGGTATGTTGATTTCAGAATACAATAGGAGATTTTTCCTGTCAAGCCCTCCTTTTTCCGGAAAAAGCGGTTGACATTGCCGGACAGCCTTGTAAAATGAAAATATCTATCCGCCAAGCGGAGAAAGGAGCGCATGATGTTGGACATGAACAAGACCCCCTTCGGCGCGCTGCCGGGGGGAGAGACCGTGGAGCAGTATATTTTAGAGGCGGGCCGGCTTCGCTGCGGCGTGCTCACCTACGGCGGGGCCCTTCGGTTCCTGGAGGTCCCGGACCGGAGCGGAAACCCGGTGGACGTACTGCTGGGCTTCGACACACTGGAGGACTACCGGCAGCAGGACAAGTACATAGGCGCTCTGGTTGGCCGGTTTGCCAACCGTATCGGCGGTGCGCGGTTCACCCTGGATGGCAGGGACTATCCCCTGGCTGCCAACGACGGAAAGAATCACCTTCACGGAGGCCTCCGGGGCTTTGATAAGCGGATCTGGACCGTGGAGGCGGCGGACAGGCGGTCCCTGACCCTCTCCCTGGCCAGCCCCGGCGGAGAGGAGGGCTACCCCGGGGATCTGGCGGTCCGGGTCTCCTACACGCTGTCGGAGGAGGGATTGACCATCCATTATCAGGCGGAGAGCGGCGCGCCCACCGTCTGCAACCTCACCAACCACGCCTATTTCAACCTCTCCGGCCACGGCTCCGGCCCGGTTCTGGACCAGACCATACAGATTCTGGCGGAGGAGTACACGCCCTCCGATTCCGGCTCCATCCCCACAGGAGAAACCGCCTCCGTGGCGGGTACACCTATGGACCTCCGCGACCCCCTGCCCATTGGGGCGCGAATTGATGAAGATTTCCCCCAACTGGTTCAGGCGGGCGGGTACGACCACAACTGGGCGCTTCCCGGCGGCGTCCAGGCCCGGCCCCGGCTGTTCGCCCGGGCCGCCTCCCCCGCCAGCGGCATTGCCATGGAGGCTTTGACCACCCTCCCCGGCGTGCAGTTCTACGCGGGGAACTATCTGGACGGATGCCCCGCGGGAAAGGGCGGCGCGCCCTACGGCAAGCGGTGGGGCTTCTGCCTGGAAACCCAGTTTTTCCCCGACTCCCCCAACCGCTCCGCCTTCCCCTCCTGCCGCCTGAACCCCGGCGAGGTCTGGGACCACACCACCGTCTACCGCTTCAANACGGTGTGAGCATTTGGATAGATTCATTAAAAAAGCCCGGAGAGGCAGGCTCTCCGGGANTTTTCTCGTTTTACAGGAGTTCAGGAGACAAAATCCTCACGCATGGGGGTGAAGATATCCAGGAGGATTCCCTCCTCCAGGCAGACGCACCCGTGGGGCACGCCGTCCTCTTTCAGCAGGGTATCGCCGGCCCGGACCGTCCGGGTCTCCCCGTCGATGGTGAAGGAGAAGGCCCCGGAGACCACATAGGTAATCTGGGTGTGGGGATGGCTGTGGAGGGCTCCCTCCGCCCCGGCGGCAAAGTGGTTTTCCACGCACATGAGCCCGTCGGTATAGGCCAGCACCCGCCGGACGACGCCTGGGGCGGCCTCCTCCGGGACCCCGTCGCCGTGGGGCACCCAGCGCTGTTTTTTCTCGACCATAGGAAAAGCTCCTTTCTTACGAGGCTTTGAAATAGTCCGGATACTTCTCCCGGACCGCCGCCGCGTCGATTTTGTAGCGGCTCAGATGGATTTCCATCAGCTCTCTGGCCTTGCCGGGCTGGTTCTCCCGGATGGCCTGAATAATATCCTCGTGGTCCCGGACAATTTTCAGATTTTTCACCGAGGAAAGGGCCATGCTCCGCACCCGGTCAAAGTGGATGAGAATGTTATTCATCAGCTCAAACACCTGGGTCTTTCGGGCCACCTCAAAGAGGATTTGATGAAAGGCGTTGTCCAGGGACATCAGCGTCTCGGCGTAAAAGTTGTCCAGATAGAAGTTTTGCAGCCGCACATTCTCCTCCAGGCGGCGGAGGTCCTCCTCCGTGGCCATCCGGCAGTCCAGCTCCACCACGGCGCACTCCAGAAGGTTGCGCATGAAGCGGGCCTCCTCCACCAGATTGTAGTCAATCAGGGAGACGACGCTCTTTTTCTGGGGATAAATCTCGATGATCTTCACCTTGGACAGCTCAATCAGCGCCTCCCGCACGGGGGTCCGGGACACGCCCATCTCCGCCGCCAGCTCGTTTTCGCTGATTTGGCTGCCGGGGGCCAGATTCAGGTTGACGATATTCTCTTTGATGGTGCGCAGGGCGTATTCCCGGCCCGTCTCCCGGGGAAACCGTTCCAAAAGCTGCATATGCCCTCCTCCAATTCCTTGGGACTGTCAACTTGGTTACTAGCATACAGCATCCAAAACGGTCCGTCAAGAACTTGCATACTAGTTTTCCAGATATTTTTTCAGGGTGGCCCGAACAGCTCCGGGCCCGGCCAGCTCCTCCTTGACCATGCCTTCAATCTTCTCTCCCAGGCCCAGAGCCATCAGGTCGGAGCCGAAGAGGACGGCGTTGGAGAGGATGGGCCGCAGCTTCTCCCCCACGCTGCCGGGGTCGCCCAGCTTCACGCCGGAGAGCTGGCTTTGCAGGGTCTCCATCATGGGATCGCCGCTGAGCTCCATGGCCTTCCCCTCGTCGTCCACCGCCAGAAGATAGCGAATCCATCCGGCGATAGCCAGGGGGATGAAGGTCAGGGTCTTCACGTCCAGCTCGGGGCGGTTGACATAACTCTTGATGGTCTCGCCGAAGCGGATGCCCACCTTCTGGCTGGTGTCCGTGGCGATGCGCTGGGGCGTGTCGGGGATGAAGGGGTTGGGGAACCGCTGCTCCACCACCTCGTGGATGAAGGCGTCGGGGCTGAGAATCTTCGGGTCCACCACCACGGGCATACCCTCCACGTAGCCGATCTTCTCCACCAGGCCCTTCAGCTCCGGGTCCCGCATCTCCGCGGCGATGCTGTCATAGCCCAGCAGGCAGCCGTAGACCGCCAGGGCCGTGTGGAGGGGATTCAGGCAGGTGGTGACCTTCATCCGCTCGCAGTCGTTGACCGTCTCCCGGTCGGTAAAGTACACGCCGGCCTTTTCCAGCGGCGGGCGGCCGTTGGGGAAGCGGTCCTCCACCACCAGGTACTGGGGAATCTCCGAGTTGACAAAGGGGCCCACAAAGCTCTTCTTGGCCGTGACCACCGGGGCCATGTCCTCAATGCCCAGCTCGCCCAGGGCCTTTTCCACCACCTCCGCCGGGCGGGGGGTGATTTTGTCGATCATGGTCCAGGGGAAGGAAACCTTGCTCTCGTCCGTGACCCAGGCCATAAAGCCGTCGTCCACGAACCCGTTCTCATGCCATTTCTCCGCCATGGTGACGACGCCGGCGCGGACCTTTTCGCCGTTGTGGGAGCAGTTGTCGGTGCTGACCACCGCCAGAGGCGTNCCGCCGGCCTTGTACCGCTCCAGAAGGAGGGCGGCCACCCAGCCCATAGCCAGGACGCACTTCTCCGGNCCCGCCGCGAAGTCCTTCTCCGCCATGGGGGTGAACTTTCCNGACATATCCGTCAGGGCGTAGCCCTTCTCCGTGATGGTNAAGGTNATCATTTGCAGGGNGGGATTGCGGAAGACCGCTTTCAGCTGCTCCTCGTCCGCCGGATAGTCGTGGCTGGCCCGGAGGCCCTTGGCGACGGAGGCCACAATCTCCTTCTCTGTGGAGCCGTCGGGCTTCAGGCTCACCATCACCGCCAGATTGTCGTANGGATCGTAGACCTTATCCACGATCTCGTAATCGAAGGTCTCCGCGCAGATNATGCCGCTCTTGGCGAGGCCCTGCTCCAGCAGGGACTGCTGCAANCGGGCNTGGAAGGCCCGCACCAGACTGCCGCCGCCGAAGTGGACCCACACGGGATGGGCCAGAGTCTCCTTGGCCGCGGCCTCGAAGTCGTAATCCGGAACCCGGACGCCGGCCTTCTCCCAGGCGGCCCGGTCCTTCAGCCCTGCGTAGCTTAATTTCATGATAATACCCCCTAATCCTATTTTGCGCAGGGGGCCGCCGTTTCCGGCGGCCCCCTTGTTGAACCTATTTGGACATCTTGCAGATGGCCTCCCAGAGGCCGTTGATATAGGTGGCGCCCAGGGCGCGGTCATAGAGGCCGTAGCCGGGACGGCCCACCTCGCCCCAGATCATCCGGCCGTGGTCGGGACGGATGTAGGTGTCGGGGCAGGTTTCGTAGACGGCCTTCATGATCTCGAAGAGGTCCAGGTCGCCGGTGGAGCTGAGGTGGGCGGCCTCCCGGAACTTGTGGGGTCCCAGNTGCTTGATGTTCCGCACATGGAGGCAGCCGATGCGCTTCATTTCGCCGAAGTGGCGGATGATGGCGGGGATATCGTTGTCGGGGTTGGACCCCAGGGACCCGGTGCACAGGCACAGGGTATTGCAGGGGGANTCCCGGAGGGCCACGATCTTGTCGTAGTCATCCTGGGANTGGGCGATGCGGGGCAGGCCGAAGATGGGCCAGCCGGGATCGTCCGGATGGCAGGCCATGACCACGCCGCACTCCTCGCAGGTGGGNATGATGCCGTCCAGGAAATACTTGTAGTTGGCCCGGAGATCGTCGGGGGTGATGGTCTTGTACCGCTCCAGGGTGGTCTCCAGCTCCGCCANGCGCTCCGGCTCCCAGCCGGGCAGGGAGAAGCCGTTGCAGTTTTCAATGGTGTTCCGCACGATTTCCAGAGGACCCATGTCCCCCAGCTCCGCCTCGTCGAAATACAGGCTGTTGGAGCCGTCCTCGGGGATGACCCGGGCCAGATCCGTCCGCAGCCAGTCGAAGACCGGCATAAAGTTGTACACGATGCACTTCACGCCGTATTTCGCCAGGTTCCGGATGGTGATCCGGTANTTCTCGATATACTGGTCCCGGGTGGGCAGGCCCATTTTGATGTCCTCGTGGACNTTGACGGACTCGATGACCTCGCANTCCAGNCCGGCGGCGTGGACCTCGTCGATATAGGCCTTGATTTCCTCCTCGGTCCAGACCTCGCCGGCGGGCTTGTAATCCAGAAAGCCCATGAGGCCGGTCATGCCGGGGATCTGCTTAATCTGCTGGAGCGTAACGCTGTCGCTGTTGGAGCCGTACCAGCGGAAAGTCATTTTCATGGNNTTTTCCTCCTTATCCCAGCTGGGGCACATAGCCGCCCAGGAGCTTGGGCACGATCAGGCTGACATCGGGCACGAAGGACACCAGCAGCAGCGTGATAATCATGCAGATGTAGAAGGGCAGCGTGGCCTTGACCACCTTTTCCATAGGCCGCTTGGCCACGGCGGAGCCGATGAAGAGCACCGCGCCCACGGGCGGGGTCAGCAGGCCGATACCGCAGTTGAGGACCACCATGATGCCGAACTGGATGGGGTCCAGGCCGCAGTACTGGGTGGCGACGGGCAGAAGAATGGGGGTGGCGATGAGGATGATGGGGGCCATATCCATAATCATGCCCAGCACCAGCAGAATGATATTCAGCAGAATGATGAGGATGTACTTGTTGTCCGTCAGGCCCACGATAGCCTGGGCGGCCAGATCCGGCACATGGAGCTTGGTCAGGCAGTCGCCGAAGACGGCGGAGGTGGCGATGAGGATCAGCACGATAGCCAGGGTGCTGACGCACTCGTCCAGCGCCCTCCAGACGCCCTTCCAGTCCACGCCCTTATAGACGAACACGGAGACAATCAGGGAGTAAATAACCGCGATGGCGGCAGACTCGGTGGCGGTGAACCAGCCGGCTACCACGCCAATAATGACAATGACGATGGCCAGGAGCGCCCAAATAGAGGTGCCCAGCTGCTTGATAAAGTTGATGACGTTGAACTTATCCCCCTTGGGATAGTTCCGCTTTACAGAGATGATGTAGGAGCCAATCATCAGGGACGCCGCCAGCAGAGCGCCGGGGAGATAGCCCGCCAGGAACAAAGAGCCTACGGAGATACCGCCGGCGGTGGTGGCGTAGATGACCATGTTGTGGCTGGGAGGCACCAGCAGGCCCTCGCAGGAGGACGTGATGGTGACGGCGGTGGAGAAGTCGGGGTCATAGCCCTGATCCACCATCATGGGGATCATGATGGAGCCGATGGAGGCGGTGTCGGCGGAGGCGGAGCCGGAAATGCCGCCGAAGAAATAGGAGGCCACGATGTTAACCATGGCCAGGCCTCCCCGCATCCATCCGACGCAGGCGTTGGCCAGGGCGATCAGTTTATCCGAGATACCGCCCTTGCCCATCAGCACGCCCATGGTGATAAAGAAGGGGACGGCCATCAGGGAGAAGGAGCTGATGCCCTTCACCATCAGGCGGCAGACGGCGTTGAGGCTGTTGCCCATAGACATCAGGCAGAACACCGAGGCCAGGCCCACGGCGTAGGCAATGGGGAACCGCAGGAAAATCATAATGGCAAAGGTGCCCAGCAAAACAGCAATCGCGACAGTATTGACATCCATTAGTTCCGCACCTCCTCTTCCNNAACAAAGAACAGCTTGATATGGTTGTAAAGCGCTTCCAGCTCAAAGACGATCATGGCNACGCCCGCCAGAGGCACCGGGAAATACATCCAGAACCGGCTCAGCCAGGGGATGGACTCNTAAAAGCCCTTGCTGCCCAGGGTGACGGTGTAGTTCCAGCCCTCCACCACCATGATAACGCCCAGGACCATCACGGCGATATCCGCCACAACGTCCAGCACCTTGACCACNTTCTTCGGCAGATAGCTGTCAAAGGCGGTCATCCGGATGTGGCCGCCGGTGCGGATGGCCAGGGCGGCGGACAGCACCGCCATNTAGGACATGCAGGTCAGCACCACCTGCTCGGTCCAGGCCGGGTCCTTGATGGCGGACAGGAAGCTCAAAAAGGCGTATTCTCTGGCCCACTGCTGGCAGAACCGGCCCAGCACCGCGTAAGAGGCAATCAGAATATCCGCGATGAGCAGGATCTTGCACAGGAACATGACGATNTTATAGGTCATGTCATAGGCGGGCCGGATCTTGTCCAGGGTGGTAAAGATCTTCGGCATTTCATTTCCTCGCTTTCTCAACATGATATTTGGGAGATAAAGGGCGGGGGACGCAGGACTCTCCCGCGTCCCCCGCATGACGGATAAATTGGACGATGGTTTACTTCATATCCAGGATCTGCTGATACAGATCGGGCGCCTTGTCGATAGCCTCCTGGATAGCGGGGGCGCTGGAGCAGGCCTCCTGCCAGGGACCCTTGTCGGCCACGTCAACTACGTTGCAGCCCTCGTCCTTCAGCTGCTGGAGGACCTCGTCCTCAGCGGACTGGGACAGATTCTGGTTGAACGCCTGGACTTCCTTGCCGGCTTCCATGATGATCGTCTGCTGGGCGGGAGTGAGCTTCGCCCAAGCGGTGTCGGTGATAACGGCCTGGATAGCGCCCAGGGTGTGGCCGTCCAGGATGAGGTTGTTAGCCACCTCGCGGAAGGCGTTGGACTTGTAGTTGGCGATGGGCTGCTCGGCGACGTCACACACGCCGGTGTTCAGAGCGGAGTACAGCTCGCCGAAGGAGACCACCGTGGGAGAGCCGCCCAGGGACTCCACCATGCCGTTCATAATGGGGTCGTTGGACACGCGGACCTTCAGGCCGTTCAGGTCATTGATGTTGTTGATGGGCCGGTTGGCGAAGAAGTGGCGGAAGCCCTCCTCACCGTAGAAGATGCCGCGCAGGGGCAGGCCGATCTCCTGGGGCTCGTTGAGGAATTCCTGGGCCAAATCGCTGTTGGCGAAATTCCACCAGTGGTCGCGGCTCTCAAAGGTGAAGGGCAGGGAGAGCAGCACGGACTTCTCGGCGCCGTAGCTGGTCAGGGCGAAAGCGGAGATACGGCTCATATCAATGGAGTCGTCGCCGCCCACGATGGCGTCCAGCACGTCGTTCTCGGAACCCAGAACGCCGCTGTAACGCACGTCGATGGTGATGGAGCCGCCGGACTTCTCTTCCACCAGGCGCTTGAACTCGGTGGCGGTCTGGCCGACGATGGTATCCTCCGGGTTGACCTCGGCGTAAACCAGGGTCACCTTGGGGTCATTGGCCACGTCGCTGGTATCAGCGGGTTCGCTGGGGGTGCTGCCGCCGTTGCCGCCGGAGCTGGCGCCGCCGCTGCCGCCGCCGCAGGCGGCCAGACTCAGCACCATGACCAGGGTGAGCAGTGCGCAAAGAATTTTTTTCATCTCAAGTCCTCCTTGTAAAATTTGTGGAGCTCTTTTGGAGCTTCCACCTGGAACATAGCTGTATCATACCACATTTTTCACATCTTTGTCCACTAGTATACTAGTTAAAAATATTCCCGCCTTTTTGTACAGTTTGCCAAAAAACTGGGAAAACCATTGCGTTTCCGCCTCCGCATTTGCTATACTCAGCCCAGCCGGCGGCAATGAAAGAAGAGGCCGGACCGGCGGTCGTCCCGTCCGGCAGACGGGGAAAGCAGGAGGAGCGCTATGGAAAAACAACTGATTGTGCCGTCCAGAGTGGACGAGGATACCTTTACCCGGTTCGGGTTGTTCGACACCTTCCGCGTGCAGAAGCGGTGGCGTCCTCCGGCGTTGTTCGCGGCGCTGTTCTGCGTCTTCTCGGCGGTGTGCCTGGCCTCCGGGCGGGAGGGCGGCCGCTTTTTGGGAGGCGTCCTTCTGCTGGTGGGGCTGGGGCTGCCCGCCGCCTATCTGATCAATTTCTTCCTCTCTCTGAAACAGCAGGCCAAGCGGCTGAAGCTGGACGGCAGGCGCATCGTCTATACGCTCCGCTTCCAGCCGGAGGGCGTGGCCGTCAACTCCGGCCAGGAGGAAACCAGCCTCACCTGGGCGCAGATTCACCACGTCTACCGGGCCCCCGGCTGCACCTACCTCTACGCCGCCCCCCGCAAGGCCTTCCTTCTCCCCCACAGCGGCCAGGAGGATGCCGTGTGGCAGCTTGTGGAGGCCAATCTCCCGGAGGAAAAGCGGACGATATTGGACAAGAAGTAACTATTAAAGAGAATGCAGATAAATATAGAGGCGGCGGTCTGCCGCCTCTGTTTCGCTTCCCCCGCCCGGAACGCGCGAAAACGTGAGCATTGGACCACCTGCCCCTTTCGATGTACCAGCCAACAAGTCAGCGCCAAAAAATCAGCCTCGAGCCCAGCACAGCGGGTCGAGGCTGAAAGCGAAGAAATTCCCATCATAGCGCAGTTTTCGCCGATAGGCGGAAACGGAGCGGTAATGGGAATTTCTGAGCTGCTCCGCTTTTTAAAACACCCCGTCTCCCTTCCGCCATATTGTACAAAATTTACAGGATAAATTATCCGTTTTACCATCTTGCACTCTAGTATACAAGAATATTATAATGGGGATAGTCAAATTGGTTTGCCATACCCGCGCAACTATTTTATTTTTAGGAGGAACCCTGCCATGAATGATGTTTTGAAGACCGCCTCCAATATCGGCATCATCCCCGTCATCGCCATTGAGAACGCCGACGACGCCGTGCCCCTGGCCCGGGCCCTCACCGCCGGAGGCCTGCCCGCCGCGGAGATCACCTTCCGCACCGCCGCCGGGGAGGAGTCCATCCGCCGGGTGGCCAAGGAGTGCCCGGAGGTTTTGGTGGGCGCCGGAACCGTGCTGAACATGGACCAGTGCCGCCGCGCCCTGGACGCCGGCGCGCGGTTTATCGTCTCCCCCGGCTACAATCCGGAGCTGGTGGACTTCTGCGTAAAGGAGAACGTGGTGGTGCTCCCCGGCTGCGTCAACGCCTCCGACATGACCCGCGCCTTCAACGCGGGACTGGAAGTGGTGAAGTTCTTCCCCGCCGAGCAGTCCGGCGGCGTGGGCTTTTTGAAGGCCCTGGCCCCGGTGATTCCCCTGAAATTCATGCCCACCGGCGGCGTGAACACCAAGAACCTGATGGACTACCTGTCCTTCAACCGGATCGCCGCCTGCGGCGGCACCTGGATGGTGAAAAAAGACCTGATCGAGGGCCACCGCTGGGAGGAAATCACCGCCATCTGCAAGGACGCCGTGAAGACCATGCTGGGCTTCTCCCTGGCCCACGTGGGCGTCAACTGCGAGAGCGAGGCCGAGGCGGAGAAGGCCGCCAAGACCATGTGCGCCCTCTTCGGCCTGGAGTACAAGCCCGGCAACAGCTCCATTTTCGCCGGAGGCGCGGTGGAGTATATGAAGACCCCGTACCTGGGCAGAAACGGCCACATCGCCATCGCCACCAACAGCCTGGACCGGGCCGTCTACCACCTGGGCCGCCAGGGCGTGGAGTTCGACGAGTCCACCCGCAAGCCCAAGGCCATTTACCTGAAGGACGAGGTGGCCGGCTTCGCCATCCATCTGGTGCAGAAGTGAGCATTCCCGCCCGGTGGGCGGATCACGAAAAAAACCAATCATTTTAGGAGGAAATCAACATGGCAAAGGTAGTCACCTTCGGCGAGCTGATGATCCGGCTCCAGCCCTATAATTACGAGCGCTTTGTCCAGGCGGATCACCTGGAATTCACCTTCGGCGGCGGCGAGGCCAACGTGGCCGTGTCCCTGGCCAACTACGGCCTGGACGCCGCCTACGTCACCAAGCTCCCCGCCCACGCCATCGGCCAGGCGGCGGTGAACTCCCTCCGCCGTTACGGCGTGGACACCAGCATGATCGTCCGGGGCGGCGACCGGGTTGGCATCTATTTCAACGAAAAGGGCGCGTCCCAGCGGGGCAGCGTCTGCATCTACGACCGGGCCCACTCCGCCATCCAGGAGGCCCAGACCTGCGATTTTGATTGGG
>JAAVHG010000011.1 GCA_014799855.1 Oscillibacter sp. | reverse complement strand
AACTCCACCTGGAACATGGACCCTGCCAAGGGCGGTCTTCCCAAAGAGGTCCAGGGGGCCATTGCGGATGCGCTGGGCAAGAACCCCGCCGATCCGGATGATCCTGATTTCTCCTTGACCAGCGATGATGTGAAGGAGTATCTGAACACCGAGAGCACCGTTTATATGACGGATATGCAGGGCAATACTGTCTATGAGAAGAACGCGGACGGAACTTTTAAACTGGATGATAACGGCGACAAGATTCCTGTCCCCGTCCTGGACGAGGACGGCAATCCGGTGACAACCAGCAACGCGTTCTTCATGGGCGGCCCCATGTTCAGCAACCACGGCAGCTCCGACGACACCGAGGGCATCACCGCCAGCAATATCTCCATCTCCGCCTCCTGGCAGGCTGGAGCCATCATTGTCGGCTCCTTCGTCTGCGCCCCCGGCAAGTTTGAGCCCGCCTCCACCGACAGCGACAGCCTGATCAAAAACCTGACCAGCCTCTTCTATGAGAAGCAGAACTTCTATCCCGACACCCTGGAGGAGGACGCCGCCCATGCGGTCATGTTCAAGGGCACCTTTAAGGACTTCTGGATCAATATGGGCACGGTTATGGGCAACGACCAGTCTATCACCGGCAGCGATCTGGATAACCACTACGCGGCCTCCCTGGAAATCGACACCAGCCGGGACTCCGTTTCCGCCGTGGATTTCAACGACGAGGCAATGAACCTGTTTATGTATTCCCAGGCCTACAACGCCGCCTGCCGCGTGCTGACCACCCTGGACTCCGTCCTGGATAAGCTGATCAACGGCACAGGCGTAACCACCTGATGACTGAGGAGGGAATAGCGACATGATTACCCGTACAACTACCGTAGGCACTATGAAGACCTACCGGTACAATATGCAAAAATCCGCCTTTTCCATGAACAAGTCCATGAATCAGGTGCTTACCCGGCGGTATTTCAACTCCTTCGCCGACGATCCCGCCGGAGCGGCCAAGAGCTTCCAGCTCCGCAGCGCGTTCCTGCGCACCAGCAGTCAAAAGGANCTGAACGACTCCATTATCCACAAGTTCGACGTGGCCTTCGGCGCGCTGGACTCCGTGGAGAAGGCCTTGGACACCGACGGCGGCAACAGCGGCTTGTTTGAGCAGCTTCGGGCCCTTAACGACCCCGACGGCTCCGCCCGGAACGCCCTGGGCCAGTCCTGCAAAGCTCTGGCCAGAAGCGTTGTGCAGGATATGAACGGCCGCTACGGGGATAACTTCGTCTTCTCCGGGGCNGACGGCCTGAACGTCCCCTTCACCTGGGAGGCGAAGAGAAACACGGGCTATGACCCGGAGTTTGATCCGAATGATACGACTCTTTCGGAGAACTGCCAGTATTTGATGGAAATTCCGGGAGCGAACCCGGGAGATCCCCCTCAAATTGTCCCCACCAATGATCCCGCCGATCCCAACGGCGTTATGGTAACGGANCCNGAGGANAACCCCAATTACGATTCCTATTACGAGGTTGACCCGGAGGACATCGAATATGANGANAGCAAGGCGCTGAAATACGTCGTGCGGGACCCGGCGACCAAGGATATCATCGGCTATACCAACAATGTTGAGGTCGTGCCTAATGATGACTATAACCCTGCCGCCCCCACAGACCCGGATGACCCTCTCTANGATGAGAAGACCGCCATGCAGTTCGTCGCCAAGGACGAAAGAGGAAACATTACTGGTTATTATGCTGCCGATACGGATGCTCTTGTTGCCAGCCGGGTCAATTCCACGAACCCCGAGTATATCGAGGACAATTTGAAGCAGTACCGCTATCTGAAAGAGGACGGCACCGGCACCAACACGGCGGCTGACGCGGCCGAGGCCCTTTACTACCGCGGCGATCCCGTGGACAGCGCCGACACCACCCGGCTGGATTATTACTCCAAGTCCGAGAAGAAATACGTGGACATCGGCCTGGGCTACGACACGCAGGGCGGCCGGGTGGAGTCCTCCACCGTCTTTGACGCGGCCCTCCAGGGCATCAATTACCTGGGCGGCCATGGTCTGGATAAGGACGGCGATCCCAAGAATGTGGTCTCTATCCTCAACCGTATGGGCGAGATTCTGGAGAGCTGCCCCTCCGAGGGCGCCGAGTGGCCCAGCGACGAGATAAAGGAGGAGTATTACCGCCTTTGCAACAAGTTCGAGGACGCCTCCGCCCGGGTGAAGCAGAAATTTACAGAGCTCAGCACCCAGGCCACCTTCCTGGACAACAACAAGGAACAGCTGACCAATGTGGGCAACACCCTGAACGAGCAGATCGAGGCTTTGGATTACGCCGACGACGCGGACTCCATTTCCGAGTTTATCTGGGCCAAATACTGCTACGACACCTCTCTGAAGGTGGGCAACAGCGTTCTGGGCCAGAGCCTGATGGACTATCTTGATCTGTAACGCGGGTCAAATCCGCAAAGATAATAGGGAAAATACCATCTGGAAAGGAGTTCGGCTTGCGTTATGAGTCAGCTGATTGAGATCAAAAGCGTTCCCATTGAAATCGAGATGAAAATGTCCCACGCCAGGCTGGAATACACCAGAGCCTCCGCGGATCTGGAAATCTCCCGTGATAAGGGCGGCTTGAGCATTAAGAGCCGGCCTATCCGCCTGAATGTGGACACCTTTGAAATGCGCAACTCCATTCTTCCCACGCCTGTCCGGTCTATTGAGCAGGCCGCCCAGAAGGGCAAGCAGGCGGCCTATGAGGCCACCGCTACCTATGCCCAGCAAGGGGAGCTGCTGTTGAAGGCAAAGATTGGAGAAGATGTTATGGCACAGTACGAGGCCAGAGCCTTGAGCCCCCACATGGACAGCCAGCCCGGCTTGACCTTTATCCCGACCACCGGCCCGGAAATCGACTGGGACCCCGGCGAGCTGAACATCCGGTTTGAAATGGATAAGCTGAATTTTGACTGGCGGCTGAACCAGACCCAGCTGGAATTTATTCCCGGCGACATTGAGATCACCGTCAAGCAGCAGCCTGACGTGATTATCAAGTACATTGGCGGCCCGCTGTACGTCCCGCCCTCCTCCGACCCCAATTACGAGCCGGTGGATGTGCAGGCGTAAGCCCGCCCCGCCATGCCGCGCTGTCCCGCGGCGCGGCAAGCACTAGGAGGTTTTCATGGTAAAAATCCAGAGTAAATACTTTGGGGAAATTGAATACGAGCCGGAGGATATCATCACCTTCCCGGCGGGGCTCTTTGGCTTTGAGGAGGAGCATACCTTCCTGCTTCTGCCCTTCGAGGGCAGCAACGGCAGTATGCTGTGCTTCCAAAGCACCGTTACCCCGGGCCTTGCCTTTGTGGCGCTGGACCCCTTTGTCCTCCGGCACGACTATACGCCGGTATTGCAGAAAGCGGAGCTGAACCTCTTTGGCGTGGAGGACGTGCAGGAATTGGCCTTTTACGTCCTGTGCGCCGTGAAAAATCCCGCTTCTGCCAGCACAGTGAATATGAGGTGCCCTGTGGTCATTCATCCCGACAAGCGGGAGGCCCGCCAGATCATCATGGAGATGGACGCTTATGAAATGCGTCATCCTCTGGCTGAGTTTGGCCCAAGGGAGGAGGCCGCGTCTTGCTGATTTTACAGCGGAAGCCCGGCGAATCCCTGGTCATCGGGGAAGACATATCCATTACCGTGGTTTCCGTAGAGGGAGGCCGCGTCCGGCTGGCTATCACCGCGCCCCAGGATGTGCCCATCCTGCGCAGCGAGCTGGTGGCCGCCGCCGCCGCCAATAAGGATTCCGCGGTGGAGGAAACCACCCCGGCGGAGCTTCTGGGACTGCTGGGCGGAGGCCCGGGGCGTCCCAAATCCCCGCCGGAGAATCAATCGTGAAGGAGCGTGGAAAACATGATGGATGCCATTGCCGTCTCGGCTATGCGTATGGCCTCCGAGCAGTTGTCTGTCAGCTACTCCATGGCAATGGAGCGGAAAGTGATGGATACGCAGGAGATGGCGGCGCAGGAGCTTCTGCAAATGCTGCCGGACATCCCCAAGGGACAGTACATTGATACCTATGCCTAAGCGGTACCCCTCCGCTTGAGGCTGTTCCCCCTCAAAAGCGGCGGCATGGTGAAAGCCATGCCGCCGCCCTTTTTGATTTCCTCCNCTGGANAGTCCGCCGTATAAAGTCCCGCCAAAACCGGGTATACTGGCAGAAATATCCAACGGAGAGGAGGGGCATCATGACCTTTGCCCAAATTTGCGCCGCCTCCCCCGCCGCCCAAGAGGCATTGCGGCGGCGAATCGGGGAGTGCGCCCAGCGGGGGAGGAGCTATGAGTTTCCCGCCTGTCAGATGCCAGAGGGATGCGTCCCCAGCGAGACCACGGTGGGCTTTGCCCTCCAGGAACAGCGGTATGTCCTCTATTGGCGGCCCATGACGGTCTACCAGGGAGATAGCCGCGTGATGCAGCTGTTGTTTGCCCGGAATATCTGGCGGTTCGAGAGCTTCGAGGCCATGATGGTTCGCTTGCAGTCCCTCCGCCGGGAGGTGGAGACGGCGAAAACCCGGCCCATCCCGCGCCGGGAGCTTATGGCCCTCTGGCCGCCCCACTTCCATCAGCTGACAGCGGAGCTGGGCCGGGAGGTGCTGGGCCAGGAGAAGGCGGTGGAGGCCGCCGCTTTCCGCTTAGCCAGCCATATCGGGAAGCAGAATCCGGCCCGGCCCCTGTCCCTGATCTTCCACGGGCCCACAGGCGTAGGAAAATCGGAGCTAGGGAAGGCCCTGGGTCCGGTCCTCAGCCGATGCTGCGGCAGGGCTTATCGGACTGTTTGGACGGATCTCAACACCTTCACCCAGCCCCACGCTGTCCACCGCCTTACCGGCGCGCCCCCGGGCTATGTAGGCTATGAGGATAGTCCCATTTTCGAGGCGGTGCGGCAGGAGCCCTATACCGTCTTCATGTTTGACGAGCTGGAAAAGGCCCACCCGGAGGTGTTGAAGGTGTTTATGTCCATTTTGGACGAGGGCCGCTGTACCGCCCACCGGGCCGATGAAGAGGGAGAGCGGGAGCTGGATTTCCGGTGGTGCGTGTTTATTTTTACCACCAATGCGGACTTGAGCGCCAGAGGAAAGCGGCTGGGCTTTTCCGGCGGTGAGCCGGCGAAAATCCGGACGGCGGGCCCCTACCGCCCCGCTGCCTCGCCGGGTGAGCTGGCGGCGAGGCTCTACCAGGAGACAGAGGAGGCCCGCCGGGCCATGATTCGACAGGGGGTACTGGCGGAAATTGCCGGACGCTTCGGTGGCATCATCGGCTTCCGGCCCCTGGATGACGCGGCCCGTGTGGCAGTCACAATAAAGCAGGTCCGGGCACTGGGGCGGGAGTTCGGTTTGGAGGTGGTTCAGGTTGAGTCCGCCACCGCCAGGGCCTTGACTCCGGACCGGGAGGCTCTTTCCGCCCGCTCCACCGCGGCGGTGCTGGAAGGGTTGTTGACCCCTCTTTTCGCCATGACAAAGGCCGGAGAGACATCCTTCCGTCTCTCCGGCCTGCCGGGAAATTTTCAATTAACGCCCCTTTACGGCAGGGTATCCAACTCCGAAACCGTGTTGGTAGCGGAGTCCAGCCGGTAGAAGTGCAGGCCGTCGGCGGACATGAAATACTGTCCAGCGGCCTCATTGGTGCCGACGGGACTGTCGTCATACACGTTCAGGTGCAGACAGGGAATCCCATCGATCATCACCGCGCCGTCCATGGCGTAGATGGTGTAATCTTCCATAGACGTACCCTCCAAACCTAGATCCGCCGGGTTCAAGGTGTACATCTTGTCCATGGCGTCTACCAGGGTCATGGGGGTCACCTGTGCTGGCTGGGGAGGCGCGGGGGGATCTTTGACCCGGCCCTCAGCGGCATCCACCGTCACCAGACAGTTGGTGGGTGTCCAGTCCAGCTGGATGGTCAGAGCCTTTCCGCTGTCTGCCTCCGCAATGGCGTTCCGGGCCAGCAGGATGGACCCACGAGGGGAGTCCATAGACGGATATTCCTCCTCTTTAAACCGGGTAAGGGTTTCATCCACAAAGGAGAAGCCCACGTCCTCGGAGGTCATCAAAGTTGTGTAGGCGATCAAGAGGGGCATCTGCTGGGTATAGCCCTCATAGCGGTAGCTGACGGCGGTAATCTCCGGGGGTTCGGCCTCCGCTTCCGGCTCAGCCTCGCCCTCTCCTTCGCCCTCGGCCCCGTCTTTGTCATCAGCTTCTTTCTCGCCGCTGTTGGCGGAAAGGGCTTCCGGGGAGGCCTCCGGCTCCGGTGTCTCGGGGACGGGAGGGTCCTCTTGATAGACCAATACGCTATCGCCCAGAACAGGNAANGCAGGGATCTGNGTTTCGCCCANCTNATAGGNCANGNGNGCGGNAATGNGCTCCGGCTCCGCAGGCTCCGGCTCTTCCTGGGGAAAGAGCTTGGGAATAATGACAAAATATGCCAGAGCGCCGATAGCCACAGCCGCCACGGGNATCAGAATCAGGATTTTCTTTTTGCCNACCTTCTTCTTNCCNGGCTCTTGATCGGCTTGCTGGGCGATTTTNTCTGCTTTCCGNTCCTCTTTGGCAATGCGCTTCTTGGCCTTTTGCTCAATTTTGACGGCGTTTTTTGCCGACTTNGCGGCCTTNTTCTTGTCACGAACCTCTTTNTTCGCGGCTTTNTTCTTATTGGCAATCTCTTTTTTCAGGGCTTTGACTTCCGCCTTGGCGGCTTTTATACCCGCTTTAGCGGCTTGTTTTTCGGCATTGTTAGCCAAAATGATTCACGCTCCTATGATCTTCCGGAGAAAAAGCTCCGGGGCGTTATCGTCAACGAACTTAAAAAGCGTTAAAAGTGCTTTTCAACCGGNGAAACCGTGGCNNCCGCTNAAGGCGGCTGGTNCGNCGGTTTTACTCGCTGCGGATGGTAACGGTGTCTCCCCGCCGCAGAGAGCTGCGGAANCCGCTCTCCACGCCGTTGATCTCCAGACGCACCGGACCGTCCAGCCGCTCGAAGTCCAAACCGGAGTGNTGCAGCAAATCCATCAGGTAGTAAGGCTGTCCGTTTTCCTTCTCCGGAAGGGACANCGGCTTNCCGTTCAGCAAAAAGTTGATGGTTCTCTGGGGNGTCTCCGGCACAGGAATCCGCTGGACCTCTACCACCGGCGTCTTGGGCTCGGANGGCTGGGGAACAGGCGCGGGAGACGGCGCAGTTTCCCGAACAGNAACAGGCNCCTGCGNGGAAGACNGCTCCTCCGGTGAAGCCTCNACNATCTCCTCCGGGAACTCCGGTTCCCTCTCCGGGCTGTTCNTTCGCTCCAAAACCAGAATGGTGTCTCCCTGNTGCAGAGGCGTGTTCAGCGGGACCTCCTGGTTATTCACCAGCACCCGGCCAACGAAGTCCGCTCCCAGCAGTTCCCCCAGAGTCCGGGATGCGTCCGCTCCGGAGCGGGCGGGAGTGAANGAGATACGGTCTCCCGCATGAATGACAGTGGTAACACCCGCCTCCTGGCCATTGACCAGGAGAATGGCGGGAACGGCAGGTTCACCCCGGAGGACCATCCGCCGCCCNTCCAGAGTGATGGTNAGATTCTTTCCGGTATGGCCCAGCATATCCGCATAGGTGTATCCGTTCATCTGCAAAATGTCCCGAAGCGTCAGCACNCCGCTNCGGAAGAGCTTGGCGGTNTCGCCGTTCANCGTTACCACATAGCTGTCGTTCAGCAGCCCCAGGCCTGCGGAAATNGCAATGCCCAGAGGCGTGGCGTATTCGGGATTTTCCAGGGTAATGTCTTCAGAAAAGGCGCTTTTGGCGTAATTGCTTCCGGCCACGGCTACCCGCCGCCGGTCCATTTTCAAGCTCGCCGCCACCTTGTCCAGAAGGCCTTCCAGCTTGCTTCCGCCGCCAGCCAGGAANAGNGCCGACGGCGCTCCGCCGTTGACCTCCAANACCGGATCCGCGATAGCCTCCGCCAGGCGGGCCATGGGCTCCTGGATAACTTCCCGAACCGCCTTGTCGGTGACGGTGTTNTCCAGNCCCAGAATNTCNTTATAGTGGACCTCCTCNCCCTCGTGGAGATTCCGCTTCATCGTCTCCGCNGTTTGGAAATCCACCAGAAAGGCCCGCATAATGGCCTCGGTAATCTCATCCCCGGCAATNGTGGCCATGGTGTANCCTACCACGCTGCCCTCCCGGCAGATGGCGATATCGGTGGTGCCGGCGCCNATATCCACCAGCGCCAGATTGAGCAGCCGCAGCTCCGCCGGGATGGCGGCGTTCATNGCNGCGATAGGCTCCAACGTCAGGCTGGACACTTGGAGGCCCGCCGTCCGCATAGCGGCATACAAGCTCTCCACCACTTCCCCAGGCAGGAAAGTGGCCACCACATCCGCCTCNGCCAGCTGGCCGCTGTGGTCCAACAGNGTGTTGAGGGGATAGTTATCCAGCCGGTACTGCACCACGGTATAACCCACCATGAAAAACTGCCGCCGGGTGTCTTCTTCCAGTTGAAGCGCCTCCTCCGCCTGAGAGAGGGCCCCGGCCTCCAGCCGGCCNATCTGGTCNGCGGTAATGGATTGCTTTTGGGGCAGATCGATGGAAAAGCTGCCGGTCTGCGTCCGAAGCGCCCGTCCGGCGGCGGCCACGCAGACCCGCTGAAGATGGATCTTCAACCGGCTTTCCAGGCGCTCCGTAACCTGCCGGGCCAAAGCGCCCACCTGCTGGATATTGTCGATTTGTCCGTCCAGCATGGCGCGGCTGCCGTGTTCCGCTGATTCGATATCCAAGACCTGAAGCCGGCCTCCCACCGGGCGGCCCACCACGCCGACAATGCTGCGGGTGCCGATATCCANGGCATAGATCAGGTTTTGATCCTGATTCTTGTATTCCGCCATATCGACGCTCCTTTCTGTATGGTCNACTCCAAGACCTAAAAAGTGTGCCAGAAGACGGCGNTGACGCCGCCTTCTGGCACGATCATTGCAGTATCCTCCTGCCAGTGTGCGGGCTTGCTTATTTTATGCCGTCAAAAACTCCGCCGCTGTGCTCTCGGCTTTCGCCGAAAGCCCCGCCTGCTCTGTTTTATCCGGCTCTCCCCACCGGGTCCTCCGCGCGGTCCTTGCAAGTGCCGCGCGGAGCTTNGGTGGGNANCCGGTACNACTGGAGAAATTAGTACTTGCTGAAAGAGCTGGCGGCGCTGGTGTAGGAGATATCGTCCACGGANGNGGTGGAAGCCGCGCCGGGAAGGGCGGCGGCAAAGCTGGAATCGGCGCCGGTAGTGGCGGGAGTGCCGGTGGTGCGGAGCTTNAAGCGGGCCATCAGGGACTTCATCAGGGAAGCCTGGCTGCTGAGCTCCTCGCTGGCGGCGGCGGATTCCTGGCTGGTNGCGGAGTTGGTCTGCACCACGCTGGAAATCTGGTCGATGCCCTCGGTGACCTGGGCAATAGCCTCGGATTCCTCCTCAACGGCCTTGGCAATCTCCTGAATGGACACCATCGTGGCGTTGGAAGCATCCACGGTCTTGCTCAGGGACTCGGAAACCATCTTTACGATNTCGTTGCCTTCCTGGACGGAGCTGATGGAGTGATCAATGAGCTCCTTAGTGGCCTTGGCGGCCTGGTCNGACTTATTNGCCAGATTCCGCACCTCGTCGGCCACCACNGCGAAGCCCTTGCCGGCGCTGCCCGCGCGGGCGGCCTCGACGGCGGCGTTCAGAGCCAGAATGTTGGTCTGGAAGGCGATGTTCTCAATGGTAGCGATGATCTTGCTGATTTCCTCAGAGGACTGGGAGATCTTCTCCATAGCCTGAACCATCTGNTCCATGTACTTGGCGCTCTCGCCAACCTGCTTGCCGGCGTTCTGAGAGTGCTGCATAGCGGTTGCGCTGCTGTGGGCGTTGCTCTGGGAACGGCTGGAGATATCGGAGATAGTGGCGGACAGCTCCTGAACGGCGCTGGCCTGCTCGGTAGCGCCCTGCGCCAGGGCCTGNGCNCCGGTGGAAACCTGCTCCGCGCCGGCGGTGACCTGCTCCGCGCTCAGATCAATCTGGGCCAGCGTGTCGCTGAGGTTGTGGTTAATGGCACGGACGGATTTCAAAATAGAGCTCAAGGCACCCACATACAGATGGTCGCCCTTGGTGCGAACATCGAAATTGCCCCGGCCCATCTCTTCCAGCAGACGGCAGGTGTCGCTGATGACCTCNGACAGAACGTTCTGGCTGCTCCGCAATGCCTTGCACATAACGCCCAGCTCATTGTTGCTCTCATATTCCACGGGAATGTTGAGNTTGCCCTCGCTGAAGCCAACCAGGGCGGCGCGGACTTCCTCGGTGGGAACGACGATGCTGCTGATCAGGTTCTTCGCCAGAATCAGGTTGACAACTGCGGCAACGACCATGACAACCACCAGAATGATGATGGTGATCATGACGCTGCGCTCCTGCGACGCAACGGACGCGTTCTGCCTCTCGGTCAAGGTGTCATCCAGCTCAATGGCAAGGTTCGCCATCTTGTTCAGATTCGGCGTGCAGTTGTTGAAAATCATATCGGTAGCGCGGGCAACATCGCCGCGGTCAAGATAGTCCAGGACCGTAGGGATATCCGCGGACCATACCTGAGCGAGGTTGTAGTAGCTTTGAAAGCTGGCCTCGTCCAACGGCCAAATCGCGTGCATCTGTGTAAAGAGGACCTCCATATCAGCCATGGCCTCTCTGCACCGCGCGTCCATATCGGGGTTGGCGGGGTCGTCAGGGATCAGGGCCATATCACGGATGTTCCGGGCCACAATATTCGAGTCCAGACGGATGGTGGTGATGAACTGGTTCGCCTCGACCTCATTGGCGAGGATCGACTGATAGCCACTATTGATGCTGTTCATCATCAACAGCGCCACCACGACCATGATGACGGACACGGAGATGGAGAACCCAAATCCCAATGTCAAACTTTTCTTGATCTTCATGTTTTTAAACATTGCACGTTTCCTCCTCGTAATCATACGCATTGCACGTTTTTATCTATAATCATCGGCTTCGCGGCCAGGTNTTGCGCAGACCCTANACCACGTCGCCGTATCTTCCCTTTTTTACGTCGCCGAACACCCGGCCATGGACCAGCGTTACCACTCTGCGCCGAAGGATGTTGACGTATTTGCTGGCGTGTGTGGCCATGATGATGGTGGTTCCCCGGCGGTTCATTTCCATCAGCAGCATCAAAATGTCCCACATGCTGTCCTCGTCCAGATTGGCGGTAATCTCGTCCAGCACCAGAACCGGAGGGCTGTTAATCAGGGCACGGGCCAGTTCTACCCGGCGGCACTCGCCGATAGACATTTCCACAGGGTACTTCTTCTCCGANCCCCACATCCCCACAAGGCCCAANACCTTTCGCACCCGCTGGTTCATNTCCTTGGCGGTTTCCAGCCGCCTTCGGCCGATNTGCGCCGCCAGACGGAGGTTTTCCTCCACCGTCATCTTCCGGACCAGGGTNGGCTCCTGGGAGACCTTGCCGAAGAGAATGCCGGACTGGTTGTGGCTCCGGGCCACCAGCCGGGAGAGNTCCTTATTGTCAAAATAGACGGTNCCCCGGTCCGGCCGCATCCTTCCGGAAATCAGATCCAGNAAGGTGCTTTTTCCAGCGCCGCTGCTGCCGACGACAAACACAAAATCGCCCTGCTCAATGGTGAGATCNACATCTTTGACGCCGATTTCAATCTTTTGATTCCGCCGCCACCAGCTTTTTTCCGGCCGGTAGTACTTTGTCACCTTTTCCAGTTTGATCGTTGGCATTCCTTCGCTCCTGTTTACCGTGGTTGATGGGGAATGTTCCAGGGTCTGCCTCTTGCAAACCGCCAGGGTTTTGTTATAATGGACGCATACGGTTTGATTTTGATGTCTGGTGGTGAAATCATGGGGAATTCCGGGAAGAAAAAGTGGATCATTCTGTTGGCCGGACTGCTGGCCGCCATCTGTATCGGCGGCGTGGAGCTGAGCGCTTCCTACTTTTTCGCGCCCGAGATCTATCAGCAGGTCACCGCGCCGGTCCGCCGCTTCTGCCGCGCGGCCGCGGATCTGGGGGGCCAGGCGGNTTCCGCCCTCTCTGCCGCCTCCGTCCGCGCCGTGGAGGAAGCCGCCCGCGCCGCCGGAGAAGCTGTCCGGTGGTGGGAGGACCTCACGGCCAAGCCGGAGGAAGAGGACGCCGTGGANGATCAGGCNGCCAGCGACCCGGTNCTGTCCCTGGATGCCCCGGTATTGGACCCCGCCATCACCGAGCTGGTGGAGCGGGAGGGGCNGGANGTGCTGACCGGAGGCGTCATGCCTGTGATCTACTACAACCAGGGAGAGGAGCCTTGGGCNGNCCAGCGCTACGGCAGAGACGATATCGGCCGCTATGGCTGCGGNCCCACCGCCATGTGCATGGCAGTAGCCAGCATGACCGATACGGAAACCGATCCGGCGCAGATGGCCAAGTGGGCCGCGGAACACGGCTACTGGGCCAGCCGCAGCGGGTCCTATCTTTCCATTGTGGAGGGCACCGCCAAGGCCTTCGGCCTGACCGCCCAGCCCATTTCCGAAAAGACTCCCGAAGCGGTTCAGGCGGCTTTGCTGGAGGGAAACCTCCTGGTTGCCCTGATGGGGCCGGGACACTTTACGAANGGCGGACATTTCATTCTCCTGCGGGGCGAGACCCTCACCGGAACCATTCTGGTGGCGGACCCCAACAGCCNGGAAAGAAGCCTTTTGGAATGGGAGCCCCAGATGATTCTGGATGAGCTGTCCCGCAGCACCGCCAACGGAGCGCCGCTGTGGGTAATCTCCAAAACCGNGGAGGATACATAAGTAAGGAAGTAAAGATGTTCGGGATTGGACGCCGGCCAGACATAGGCCGGCGTCCTTATCTATTTTACACCTTTTTTTGCGATTCGTAAATGCTTTTTTCGCGAGTCAGCTTCCGATTGAGAATCTGGTCCAGATCCAAAACCTGTTTCAGCAGCCGCTGATTGNCTCCCACCTGCCCCGCCAGGGGNTCCTCGGCCTTNGTCTCGGCGGGTGCGCCGTTCAGCAGGGCCGAAAGCCTCTCCCGGGACTCCGGAGGCAGGCTGTCCCGCTGNTCCTCCAGGGCCGCGCGGGCCTGCCGGAGGCGCTTGATGGGCTCCTCCCGCATGGAGAGCACTATCTGGACCGTGATTTGGTCGTTTCGGTCCAGAGCGTCCGCCAGCTGGCGGGAGAGGTCCATAACCTCGTTCAGCTGGGAGTAAATGCGCTTGGCCTGCACCTGCGCGTCCAGAAGAGATGCGTCTGTTATCGCCATGGGGGCCTACTTTCCNGACTCGCCGCTNTTGGCGGCCTGGCGGAANGCGTCCCGCAGCTCGTTCACCATGGATTTCACCTGCGCCAGAAGGTCCTTCCGCCGGCCGATTTTCACNCGGCCAAGCTCATAGGTAAAGTATTCGTAAAGNTGTGCCAGGTTCTTGCTGATNTCGTACTTCCGGTCCAGCGTATCGTCCAGATAGGCGATAATCTCGATGCTCCGCTGGACGGAGGCCTCGAAAAGCGTCCAGTCCTCCTTCCCCAGGGCCAGTTCCGCCTGGGTCAGGCGCTTGAACAGCTCGTCGTACAGAAGCAGAAGCAGCTCACTCTGGGTCATGGTGTTGATGCTTTGTGCCTTATACTGTTGAAAGCCTCTCATATCCATGGCCGTTCAGGTCACCGCCTTCATTTAATATCCGCCCATCAAAGCGGCCAGAGAGGAACTCTGGGAGTTCATGTTGGCAATCATCTGCTCCAGAGCGGAGAAGCGCTGGGTATAGTAGTCCACCTGGTCGGATAACTTATCCTGCCACTTTTCAATCTCTTTGTCAATATCATCCAGTTGAGTTTGGATAAGATTGCTGTACAGCGTAGAGGGAGCCAGCACGGAACCGGCCTTGCTGACCAGAATGCCGTGGCTGCCGCTGGTCTTGCCGTACATGTCCAGAGGCGTTTTCAGNGCGGCCATAATGCCGTCGGTGGCGGCGCCGTTCTCCTTGCTCTTGGTAAAGATGTCCGTCACCGCGTCCGGGTCGTTCTCCAGCGTGGTCCGGAGGGCGTTCTCGTCAAAGCTCAGCAGAGTGAGGCCGTTGCTGTAAGAGGTGGTAATGCCCGCGGCCTTCAANGCGGCCCCGTCCTCGCCGGTCATGGAGATGGCCGAAGTCAGCCGCCGGTACAGGGAGGAGAGATCCGTGTCGCCGAAGAGGAGGCCCGTCTTGGCCTTCTCGTTCCANGCCTCGATGGCGCTCTCGCTCAAGCCGTTTTCTTCATCCTCCGTGAGGGGCTCGTAGTACGCGCCGCTGCTCTTTTGGANCGGCAGGGTGGAGTAGGCGTTCTTGATCTCCGTGATCATCTCGTTGTAGTCGTTCACAAAGGATTTGATGGCGTCCACAATCTTATCCGCGTCGGCGCTGGTGGTGAAGGACACCGCCTCGGTGGAGACCTCTTTGTCAGTATAGATCTTATTGCCGTTTCTGTCCACCATATCTTTGCCATCGGCGTCTTTTTTGGTCTCATAGCCGAAAGCCTCTTTCAGCGTGACCTTCAGCCCGTCGATGTCCACGGTGTTGCTGCTGCGGGTCATCTTAATGGTGCTGCCGTTGATGGTGGCCTGGAAAATGGCGTCCTGGCCGGCCTCGAAGCCGGAGGTATATTCGCCCTTGTCGTTCTTCTCCCCGCCGAAGAGGGCGTGGGCCAGAGAACCCTCCTCGCCGAAGTCGATCTTTCCGGCGGTGCCGGTTTCCTTGGCGGTGAAAACGAACTCGTTGGTGATCTTGGAGTAGCTGGCGCTTACGCCGGCGTTCTTGTTGGAGTTGATGGCGTTGATNATGGTGGAGAGGGAGGTGTCCTTNGTNAACTGNCCCACTTCCTCGCCATTGATCTTAAAGGAGTAGAGGGTGTTGCCGCTCTCGTCCTTCTTGATGTCGCCGTTCTCGTCCCGGACGGCCATGTCGTCGGTCAGCTTGATNCCCAGGCTGGACAGCTTCTTGCTGGTGTCCAGATANCTGGTGAGGCCGTTTTCGCCGATTTGCAGAGCCGCGCCCACGTCGGACTTCACCGCGAAGGAGGAGCCCTGCTGGCCGGCGGTAAAGCTCAGCTTGATACTGCCGTTGTTGGCGCTGCCAAAATCGTTCGCCACGGTCAGCTTGGANTTNCCGTCGCTCAGCTTGCCNAAGGCGTTGTCAATCCGCTCCTGGATCAGGCTGATGTAGGCGTTGGCCTGCTTGCTGTTGTCGTTGACATTGCTGGTGTCGGAGGCCGCCTTTTCCGCGATCTCCTTCGCCGTGGGCATTTTGATGGTNTTGGTCACGCCGTCCAGAGTGACGTTCAGNTCGGCGGTGCTGAGATAGTCGGCGTTCTGCACGGTTTTCTTCAAATCCTCCGCCTTGACCCGGAAGCTGCTGGTGGANGTGCCGGGGGAGATATTCAGGGTGTCCTTGATCTCCTTGGAGGCGCTCTTGATGTACACGCTGTTGCCCGCGCCGGATTTGTCGGTAAAGGTGATGCCGCCGCCGCTTACGCTGACGGAGATCCGCTCGGAGGCCTTATAGGTGTTNCCGTTGATGGCAATGGTCTGTTCGGCCAGCTGGCTGTTGATGTTCTCCGCCAGCTCCTGAACGCTGTTAAAGACCGTGCCCTCCTTGAAGCTCAGGCTCAGATCCTGGCTGCCGTAGGTCAGGGTCATATTGCCCTTTAAGGTGCTGATCTCNGTCTCGCCGGTCAGGCTGAACGCCTTATCCGCCGAGGCGGTAGCCATGCCGTCGTAGTTGGTGTTGCCGCCCAGGCGGCTGCCGCCCACGGAGTACCGGGCGGCGGTAGCCAGCTGCTGGACCCGGTTGATGGACACGGTGCTGGAGGACCGGCCCGTAGCGGAGATCTTGCTGGCGTTTTCGCCGTTGGTCACCGTCTTAATCGCCTGATTGAAAAAGCTGGTGGAAAACAGGTTGGTGGAGGAGGTGTAGGAGGAGTATTTGGTGGTCAAATTGGCCATNTTGCTGATAATGCTCCGGTAAGCATCCTGCTTCCACTCCGTTTTTGTGCGCTTTTGCTGGAGAGTGCTGATCTTCGTCTGATATCCCGATACGGCGTTTTCGATCATGGATTCCGTATCCATGCCGCTGGCCAAACCGGAGATAACGTTTCTGGTTCCGTAAATACTGCCGCTGCTGCTGACGCCACTTACTGCCATATGCTGTTCCACTCCTTTCGGAAATTTTGGGGCCCGCCGGCGGCCGCCGGAAAACAGGCCGCGCAAAAAAAGAATTTTTTTGCTATTCCTCTATGTTTTTTTATCGACATATAGTATAATAAAAATAAGAGGTCCACGCATAGTTTTTGCCGTAAGGAGGAAAATCCTTTGACACAGATTATTACTGTCACCAATCAAAAGGGCGGTGTGGGAAAAACCACCACCGTCGCGGCCCTGGTCTGCGGCCTNNANCANNGNGGNGCNAGGGTNCTGGGCGTNGANCTGGANCCCCAGGGCAACCTGGGCTTCACCCTCGGCCTGGATATCGGGGAGAGCGCTACCCTCTACGATGTGCTGACCGGCTCCCGGCCCATCGAAACCGCCATTGTCCACACGGANTACGGCGACGTTCTCCCCTCGGACATCATGCTCTCTACCGCGGAGGTGGAATTTACCGCCCCCCGGCGGGANTTCATGCTGTCCCGGCAGCTGGACATCGTTCGGGACAACTACGACTTTGTCATCATCGACACGCCGCCGGCCCTGAACATCCTGACCATCAACGCCTACGTNGCCTCCACCGGGCTTATCGTCCCCATGGAGGCGGAGATTCTCAGCCTTGTGGGCGTTTCCCAGATTCAGGACACCATCGAGGCGGTCCGCAAATCCTTTAACCCGGATTTGAAGGTCCTGGGCATTCTCCTGAACAAGTACAACCAGCGGCTGACNCTCTCCCGCGAGGTNCTGGATCTGGCGGAGGAGGTGGCCCGGCAGCTGGACAGCCAGGTCTTCGCCTCGAAGATNCGCCGCAGCGTAGACGTGGCCATGGCCCCGGCCCANGGCCAGAGCATCCTTACCTACNGGCCCGACGCCAAGTCCGCCATGGATTTCCGGAAAATTGTCACCGCCGTGGCGGGGGACGCCTTCCCGGCGCCGCAGCCGANAAAGCGGTATATCCGGTTTTAAAAGGGGGACAATCCTCTAAAACCCCTAATAAAATAAAGCGGATCTGCCGAAATAAAGAATAAGGAGATTTGTCCGNCCTTCTCAGGATATGAAATCTACGTGAAAAGGAGTCTGCGTATTATGTCCAATAAAGACGCCAAAACCAGCAAGACCGCCCATGTGATGAATCTGCTGAGCCGNAACCGGGGCGGCTCNGAGTCCGCGGCGGAGGCCCCCCCGGCGGAGACCCCTGCGGAGCGGGAGCCCGCCGTTCAGCANCCNGTAGAGNCGGCCGCCGTTTCCACCGGCGCGCCCAAGGCGGCCGCGCCGCCTATTTTGGCCTCCCTGAAAGCCGACGCNGAGGTTTCCTCTCAGATCAAGGACGCTCTGGAGGCGGAGCTGGGCGAAATCGAGGCCAAAGCCCCGGTAACACCGCCCCAGCCGCCGGTTCAGCCGNCCCNGCCCGTTCAGCCGGAACCGGAGCCGGAACCAGAACCNGTAAAGNCGGAAGAGCCGGCTCCTGCTCCCGCGCCCGCTCCGGAGCCCATTCCCNAGCCCGAGCCTGCCCCCGCTCCGGCCCCGGCCCCCGTTGTGGAAGCAGCNGCGGCTCCGGAGAAAGCGCCCGCNGCTGTGGAAGCGCCNNCGGCGGAGGCGCCCNCNGAGCCGGAGAATACCGATGAAATCACCTATGTGAATGTTATGCAGGTTCTGGTGGAGGAAAAGGCTGATAAGTACATGGAGATGTTCGGCATCTGCCAGTGCAGCAAGTGCAAGGCCGACGTGAAGGCCTACGCCCTGAACCGTCTTGCTCCCAAATACGTGGTAATGGGCCAGCATGAGGTGATTCCCAAGCTGACCTTTTATGAGATGCAGAACAGCAGCGACATCATAGCCCAAATCATCAAGGCCTGCAAGATTGTCATGAGTACGCCCCATCACGATAGATGACGCGTTTCCCCACCGGATCGGATTACCCGCAAGGACAGCATAGCTGCTGGACTCCGGCGGGGGCTATGGGAGAGAAAAGGTTCGGCGCCTCTCGGCGCCGGGCCTTTTTATTCTTTTTCGGAAGNCTCTTCCGGCACTTCCTCTTCAACGGGCGCCAGCTGATCCAGATAGGGGTTGGTCAGCTGATCCCACAGGACCCGGACATTCTCCATGCAGGTGAAATAGATGCTGGTAATCACCTGATTGGGAATCCCCAGCTCTTCCGCCAGGGAGTTGATGTTGTCCCAGTTGGCGGANTCGTAGCTCAGCACCAGATCGAAGAGCATACCGCACCGGCCCTCCCGGTTCAGAAGAGCNGCTTTCAGCTCGTCAGCCACCGGAACCTCCGACAAAATCTCCTCCAGAGGAGCGTCGATCAAATAGCCCAGGGTGGAAAACATACCCATCAAATAGGCCTCGGACCGGGAAATCGGCATATTCTGCGCGTGGGTCATCAATTCGCTGCAAAAGTTGGCCCGCATAAAGGAGAGCTTGAGAAACTCCTCCGTGCTGCTGTCCACGGTATTGTCNGGCGTNCCGGCGCTGAGGAGGTAAATCCACTGCTTCAGCTGCCCNAGNCCCAGGGTCATNATGGCCTGGTGGATNGTGGTNGCCCGGTGCCGCAGGGCAAAATAGGCGGAGTTGGCCATTTTCAGCAGNCCAAAGCTGAGGCTGGCGTCCATGGAGATCANCTGCTCCACTTCATCCACNTCCGGCTCGTCCCGGGTGACAGCTACCATCAACCGGAANAAGTTGCTTTGCAGATAGGCGCTGCTGTGGACNGTGGTGGTAAGCCGCTCCGCCACATAGGTGCCCTCCAGNGCGTCCGCCCCCATGGAGATGGCCCGCCGGTACTGCGCTTCCGTCTCAATGTTGTTGATGATGCANTTTTTGCCCATGCTGTGGCACACCTCAATGATATTGTGCGTGGCCATTTCGTTGGTGGTCTTGCTGTTGATTTTGATGTAGTCAATGCTGTCCAGCAGCGCCAGATACCGGGGGGCNAACTGAAACTCATTGACCGCGATTTTATAGCCCTCTTTGGCGAATTGGTTGACAAAACGCATGGAAAGGGGGTGAATGATCACGCTGTCGTCAATCTGAATGACCAGCTCGGACTTGTCGAAAAGCCTGGGGGTTTTCTTCATCAGAAGCGTGGTGGTAAACGTCATGAAGTTCAAGGAGCCCTTTAAGGATTTTGTGCTGTTTTGCGTGAGGAAGCTGTAAATTGTATCCGCGGAGGCAAACTCCGAGGCGGAGCCGTTGTCCGGGCTAAACGCCTGATTCTCCCCGTGGTACAGGATCTCGTGTCCTATGGTTTTCCCGGAATAGTCTTTAATCGGCTGCCGGACAATATACTTGCTGCTCATGTAATGCGCCTCCCAAACTTAGCCCCTTCTCTTCTCATCCAGCAGATGGTCGATCACTCGGACTAAGTGGCCGATTTCCGGCTTGCTCATCTGTTCGTCCGCGCCAAGCTCCTTGCCCTTGCGGCGCATTTCCTCCGTAATCAGCGAGGAGAAAATGATCACCGGCAGGTGGTTGAAGAGCTTGTCGTCCTTAATCAGCTTGGTCAGGCGGTGGCCGTCCATCTGGGGCATCTCAATATCGGTGATAATGATGGAGACCCGCTCATCCAGATCTCTTACGCCGCGCAGGCCGTTGAGATAATCCCAGAGGTCCTGGCCGTTGGGGAACATTTTCGTGTTGATATAGCCGGACTTGTGCAGCGCTTCCTCAATCATCTTGCTGAGGAGCACGGAATCCTCCGCCACCAGGACNGAGGCNTCGCTGCGCTGGCGNTCACCCAGCCTGTCGATCTCCGACATCTGGATTGTGGTCTCCGGCGCGATTTCCGCAACGATTTTCTCAAAGTCCAGAATGGTAACCAGATTGCCGTTGCACTGGGCAATGCCGGTNGCCACGCCCTCGTTGCTGCCGGACACGGTTTTGTCCGGCTTGGAGATATCCTTCCAGGAAATGCGGCTGATNCCCACAACCGTGTGCACCCGGAAGGCGATGTTTATCTTGTTGAAATTGGTAATAATAAACAGATCCTTGGGGCCCTTNTCNCAATCCACATCCAGTAGGTATTTGGGCAGATCCACTACGGTGATGACCAGATCCCGGGGCCGGAAGATACCCTCCACTGCCGGGTGGGCGTGAGGCATGGGTTTCACCGGCTCGGACACCAGAATCTCCTTTACCTTCGCCACATTGATACCGTACAGGCTGTCNTTGATGGTGAATTCCATGACCTCGATTTCGTTTGTGCCGGATTCCAGCAGAATGCCGCCTTTTTTATCCTCTTCCAACATCATATTCCGTACACTCCTTCCGATGTGTTTTCTCTACAATTAAATAATCAGCTCCGGCCGTCCGTAGCACCGGACGCAGGCCAGNCCGTTGGACACGTCGAACAGCAGCGTGCGGGCCACACTGCCGCCCACATCCTCCTTGAGAAGATGAATGCCTTCTTTCCTGAGGTTCATGTGAACNCTGTCAATATTCCGCTGGCCGATGTTGCCCAGGGAGCCGCCGCTGACCTCGAACATNTTGGCTCCGCCGGCAATCTTGGCGGTGATGCGGGAGCGGGAGGCGCCNCTGGCCTCCATCATTTTCAGCGTCTCGCGGATGCCGGTGTCCGCNTATTTCATGGTATTCGTCCTGCCGGGCTCCATGTTCAGCGGAAGCATGATATGAATCAGCGCGCCTATCTTAACCCGCTGGTCGTAGAGGCAGATGCCGATACAGGAGCCCAACGCGTACGTAATCAGCATTCCCTCCCGCTGGGCCATCTTCATGTCCGCGATACCAATGGTAATCTTATTCGTCACTGTCCACGCCCAGCTTCCTTAATAAGAAATTGAGAGAGCGGATATCCGGTGACAAAAGGATCCGGCAGGGAATTTCCTTGCCACCGCAGACGAAGTTTCCGCCGATAGTCATAATGTAGTTGGACTGGCCGCCGTATTCGGCCATGGGGACGGTCATAATGGCGCCCTGCATATCCACCGTGAAAGCGGGCACGGTCAGGTCGATCTCAATGTCCGCCAGGCTGCTCAGGGCNTTGATAAAGGTGGAAATCATGATATTGCCCACCTCCACCAGGGCGGAGGACTCCATCTCATGGAGTCCCATATAGTCCTCCACGCCGCGGCCCAGCATGCTTTCCAGCACCAGATTGACAAAGTCCAGCTGCTGCACGGACAGCATAATGCCGCTGATCTGCCCGCTCATTTTCACCAGCACGCCGGCGGTAATCTCCTCCGGCCCGCCGATCCACTCAATGGCCTCATTATACCCCATAATCCGGACCTCCGGAAGGGTGATACGAACTGGTTTTCCAATCAGCTCCGATAGAGAGTTTGCCGCGTTGCCAGTGCCGATGCTGCCGATTTCTTTCAGGGTATCCAGCTCCAGATAGGTCAGTTCATCATAATTTTTGATCGACATACGATCCCCCTTTTCCACATGTTCTCTCTTGGNGNCCGCGTTCGCCACTGNCGGACACAGGCCCCAGTATTCAAATATCCGGCGGTTACGGTTCCGCCGCCAGAGATGGAATACAGTTTTCCATTAAGTGCGCAGGCCGTTAATGGTGGTTTCGATCTCGTCGGAGGTCGTCACCATCCGGAGAGCCATCTGATAGGCCCGCTGGGACTCGATAACCTTGGTAATCTCCTCGGCGAAATCCGCGTTGGAGTTTTCCAGCATCCCCTGGCGCAGGGTGCCCGTGCCTATCCGGAGGCCGCCGTTTTTCTCAACGGCCCGGAACCGGGTGTCGTTCAGGTGCTGCATACCGTTGTAGTTGGCATAATCGAAAATGCCTACAGGCTGGATATCGTCGGCGTGGTCCGGGTCCATTTCAATCATGCCGCCGGTTTCGCTGAGGACAAAGCGGCCCTCCTGGTCGGAGAGATACCAGACCTGCTGCATAACGGGCTGGCCGTCCTCGTCCACCTCGCCGGAGTTCCGCTGCAGCTCCGACATGTAGAAGGAGCCGTTGCGGGTGAGAGTCACGTCGTTGGTGGTGAGATCCACGACGGCGAAGAAGCCGTTGCCCTCGATCATATAGTCCTGGGGCCGTCCGGTGTCTACGGGGGGCCCCATAGAAAAGTCCGTGTCCGTATGCCACAGGGCGGTGCCCACGCCGTAGGGCATGTCCTCGTTTTCCACCGCCTGGGTGTGGTTGTACATCAGGGCGGTGAAGCGCCCCTTCTCCGCCTTGAAGCCGTATGTATTCAGGTTGGCCACGTTGTTGCCGTGGACGCCAAGGCGCTTAAGCTGCTGGTGGGCGCCGACAGCGCCGATGAAAAAGGATTGATTCATCTAGCGTCTCCTCCCTTAGCTCAGCCGGCCGACCTCAGAGGAGGCCCGGCTCATCACCTGATCGTACATCTTAGAAATGGAAGCGGCGCTTTGGAAGGCCCGCTGATAGGTGATCATTTCCGTCATCTGCTTCACCATGTCGGTGTTGGAGCGCTCCAGATAGCCGTTCCAAATCTCCGCGCCCTGGGCAGGCTGAGCGCCGTCCCCGGTGAACAGGCCCGAACCGTCGTGCAGCAGCGCGCCGTTGTCCTCGAAAGCGAACACGCCCAGACGGCCAATCAGCCGCCCGTCCTCATAGTAAATGAGGCCCTGCTTGTCGCCGGAGATCTTGTCGGTGCCCAGCTGAATGGGGTTTTCATCCGGGTCCAGCATCCGCCCATAGCCGGGGAGGCAGAGATAGCCCTCGTCGTCCAGGGAGAAGTTGCCCATCCGGGTGTAGAAAATTTCATTGTCCGGCGTCTGGACGGCGAAGAAGCCGTCGCCGTTGATGCAGAAATCCAAAGGCAGGCCCGTAGGCTCCGGGATTCCCTGCGTGTAGTCGGTGTAAATATCGCTGGCGGCGCGGATGTAGCTCTGACGGCCGATTTCCTCGCCCACGTTGTAGATGTTGCCAACCCGGCTGTACATCACGTCGTCGAAGGTGGTGGCGGTGTAGCGCTCCTGCTTGAAACCGGCGGTGGAGATATTCACCATATTGTTGCCGATCACGTTGAGGTTCTGCTGGTGAGTGACCATAGCGGAGGTCATGTTGTAAAATCCCTTGAACATCAGTTGCCCTTCTTTCCCTTGGTCCGTTTTCGCTCCGGCTCCGTTCCGTTAAGGTATGCTTCCATGTACACGCGCAGCTTTTGGATGGCCCTGGTGTGGATTTGCGAGATACGGGGCTCGCTGAGCTCCATCACCTGGGCAATTTCCTTTAAGTGGAGGTTTTTTTCATAGTAGAGTGACAAAACAATCTGCTCGTTCTGCCGCAGCTCCGAGATACCCGCCGCCAGGGCCCGCTGCATCTCCCGCTCCTGCAAAACCAGCTCCGGCTGTCCGGCGGCGTCGCTGGAGGGAACCTCCAGCTGGTAGCCGTCCGTTTCCCGGGAATCCATCAGCACATCCAGGGACAGCACATTGCTGAGGGCGATATTCGCGGTGTCCTTTTGATACCGCTCCTGGGAAACGCCCAAATAATCGGCGATTTCCGCGTCGGTGGGGTAGCGGCCCAAAGTGCCGGACAGCTCCGCCGCCGCCGTATCGATCTCCTTGGCCCGCTGGCGGACATTCCGGGGCATCCAGTCCTGCTTTCGGGCCAGGTCGATGACCATACCCCGAATCCGCTTGGACACGTAGGTCTCAAACTTTACGCCCTTGTCGATGTCGTATTTATCCACCGCGCTGAGGAGCGTCAAAATCCCCTCGTTGATGATGTCGTCAATCTGGGCGAAGCTGCTGTAAACGCCCCGGATCTGTAAGGCGGCGCTTTTAATCAGCCCTTCATACCGCAGCACCAGAGGCCATTTCAGGGTTTCGTCCCCGGTTTCCTTGTAGAGCCGGAGAAGGTCCTGGGTTTCCATGGCGTCGATTTCCTGCTCCGTGTACTGCCGNTGGANGGTCATAGTTTCGCTCATGTGCCCACCGCCCTTCTNNNANGCNGCGCCTGAGCGTCCAGGGTGATNTTGCCCAGNGCCTGAATCTGCACNTTGCTGGTGATCTCGTTAAAGGACAGCACGTAGACAGAGGGATAGAACTGGGTGATCATCTTGCTGAAATAGCCCCGGATCACCTGACTGACCAGAATAATGGGGGTCTGGGACAGCTCGTTGAACTTTTTCAGCTGCTCGCCCAGCTGNGCCACAATCTGCTGCATCAGCTCCGGNCCCATAGCCAAGTATACACCCTGTTCGTTCCGTGTCAAAGANGAAATAATGCGTTTTTCCACTTCCGCGTCCAAAGTGACCACACGAAGCTGGCCGTCCTCGCAGAAGCGGCGGGTNATGGTCCGGGCCAGCGCCCCGCGGACCTGCTCCGTAGCGGCGTCGATATCCCGGCCCTGGCCCAGAACNTCCGCCAGGGTTTCAATGATAACGCCCAAATCCTTAATAGGCACGCCCTCTTTCAAAAGNTTCCGCAGGACCTTTTCCAAGGTGGCATAGCTGACAATGTTGGGCACGGCCTCCTCCACCAGCTCCGGNGANGTCCGTTTCAGNTTCTCCACCAGTTGGATGGTCTCCGCCCGGTCCAGCAGCTCGTAGGCGTACTTTTTGATGGTCTCCGACAAGTGGGTCAGCATGACGGAGAGGGGGTCGATCACGTTGTAGCCGTAAATCTCCGCCATTTCCTTGTTCTCCGGNAGAATCCACCGGGAGGGGATGCCGTAGGCCGGCTCGATGGTCTCGATGCCGTCGATTTCCCCCAAGGGGTTGGCGGGCTCCAAGGCCAGATAGTAATCCACCAGAATTTCGCCTCTGGCNACCTCCTCGCCCCGGATGCGGATCACATACTGGTTNGTGCCCAGNGNNGANGNGTCGTGNAGNCGGATGGANGGGANGACGAAGCCNATGTCCTGGGCGTACTGCCGGCGGNAAATGACGATGCGGCTGATGAGCTTGCCGCCGTGGCTCTCGTCCACCATGGGAATCAGGCTGTAGCCGAATTCCATTTCCACGGGTTCTACCGCCAGCAGGGAGTAAACATTGTTGATATCCTTGTAGTAATCGGTTTCGCTGGGGGCGGCTGTGGCCGACACCTCCGCGGGGGCCTCCGCCGCGGCCGCGGCCGCGGCCTCCACAGCCCGGTCCTGCTCCATNCGCCGGTTGATATAGACGCCGCCGCCAATCAAAATCAATCCGGCGAGAGCCAGAGGCACNCGGGGCGTNTTGGGAATGGCCGCCAGGAACAGCAGAATGACGCCGGTGGTCATGATGGCCCGGGGCTGGGCCTTGAACTGCTTCACCACGTCCATGTTGAGGCTGCCCTCGGACACGGAGCGGGTGACAATCATGCCGGTAGCGGTGGAGATCATCATGGAGGGNAGCTGGGACACCAGGCCGTCGCCGATAGTGACGATNGAGTACCGGCTCAGCACCTCNGNGAAGTTGCCGCCGTTGATGACCATGCCNATCAGNACNCCGCCCACGAAGTTGATCAGCGTGATCAGCAGGGACAAGGTGGCGTCGCCCTTGACAATCTTGGTAGCGCCGTCCATNGCGCCGTAGAAATCCGCCTCTTTCTGGATTTTCTCCCGGCGGATTCTGGCTCCCTGCTCGTCAATGAGGCCGGAGGAGAGGTCCGCGTCGATAGCCATCTGCTTGCCGGGCATNGCGTCCANGGTGAACCGGGCGGCCACCTCGGCCACGCGTTCCGCGCCCTTGGTGACGACAATCAGCTGGACCAGGACGATAATCAGGAAAATCACCACGCCGATGACAATANTGCCGCCGGTNATCAGGTTGCCGAAGTTCTGAATNACCTCCCCGGCGTAGCCGCTTCTCAGGATCATGCGGGTGCTGGACACGTTCAGGCCCAGCCGGAACAGCGTGGTAATCAGCAGCAGGGAGGGGAAGATGGAGAATTCCAAAGCCTCCGAGATATTCATGGTGATCATCAAAATCATAATGGACAAACCGATGTTGATGACCAGGAGGAAGTCCAGCAGCTGCGTAGGCAGGGGGATAATCAGGAACAGCACAATGACCACAACGAACAGGGATATGATATTATTGAAAACTCGATTCATTCGCCGGCCACCTCCTGCCGTCCAACCGTGCCGGAAAAGGGTTCCGGCTTTCCCCGCCCCCGGCGGGGGNGATAGNGGTTACNATCTATAATAGGNACTATTTGACAATTTTCGTCCCNTTCAAACGGAAGATATACACCAGGACCTCCGCCACCATCTCGTAAAACTGGGGAGGAATCTCCTGGTTCAGCTCCGTNTCGGCGTANAGGGCNCGGGCCAGGGGGACGTTTTCAATCACCGCCACCTTGTGCTCCTCCGCCACCTTCACGATGCGGAGCGCCAGCTCGTCCTGGCCCTTAGCCAGCACAATGGGAGCGGCGTCCTGGTCCGGCTTGTACCGCAGGGCCACGGCGAAGTGGGTGGGGTTACGGATAACCACGTCCGCGCCGGGCACCTGCTGCATCATCCGCTGCTGGGCCCGCTGGCGCTGGATCTGCTTGATCTTGCCCTTCACCTGGGGGTCGCCTTCCGTTTGCTTATACTCTTCTTTAATTTCCTGTTTGCTCATTTTCAGCCGCCGCTCGTANTCCCACCACTGGTACATGAAGTCCAGGGCGGCCACGGCGACGAAGGCGATGGCAATGCGCATCACCATGCCCTTTCCGCAGTCGAACAGGTGGGCGGCCGCGGCGGGGATGTCGATATAGAGGTANTTTGAACTCTCGTGGAACATCTCCTCCAGNCTCAGATAAATCATCGTCATCAGGAGGATGATCTTTAGGATGCCCTTTAATGCGTCGATTACGCTTTTCANGGAAAACAGCCGTTTAAATCCCTCTAAAGGGTTAATCCGGCTGAATTTTGGCCGCAGAAGCTCGCTGCTGACCAGCAGGCGGGTCTGGGCNAAGGTGGCCCCCACGCCGCANAGGGCGGTGACCAGGGTAATAGGCAGCACCGTCCGGCCAACGACCGCCAGAGACAGGCGGAAGATCTCCCCCATCAGTCCGGAGATGGAGACCTCCGTCCCCGACACGGCGGAAAAGCAGAAGGTCATCAGCCGCCCCGTCTGCTCNACAATGCTGCCGGCCACAATCANGAGTACGCCGCANGAGCCCAGGAGCGTGGCNACCGCCACAGCGTCCTGGCTGAGAAAGACGTTACCTTTTTTTCGTTCGTCTCTTCGCTTTTTTGGTGTTGCTTTTTCGGTTTTAGAGCCAGTGTCGGGCAAGCCGTGTCCCCCCTTTGTATCCCGTTTTTCCGGGGCTGGAGCCGCTGAACGGGGCTATCCGGCCATTGACAAAAGCACGCTGAGGCTTTCCAGCATATNCCGCTCCACCCCCAGCAGAAATTCGCTGAAAGGGGCAATCAGCATCAGCAGGAGCGCCAGGCCGATAATGACCTTNAGCTCAATGTTGATGGAGAAGACGTTAATCTGCGGAATAACCTTCATTAAGATACCCATTCCCAGCTGTCCTATCAGCTCCGCCCCTAAGATGGGCATACAGAGCTTGACGGCCAGGATGGTGCATTGAATAAAAAGCTCCAACAGGGCGTTGATCACGTTGGACCCGAAGCTCACAGCGCCAAAGGCCACTACCTCCTGAGAGGTCATCATGATCCGCAGCAGGGTCANATGCCCGTTGGCCGCGAAAAACAGCAGCGTCATCAGCGTGTTCAGCAGTACGCTGCTCACGGACAGATTGGCCTGCGCGCCGGCNTCGTAGACCTGGTTCATGGTCATGCCCATCTGGGTGTCGATAGCGAAGCCGGCCATCTGGGGAATGTAGAAGAAGAAGTTAATCGCTATGCCCAGCACGTAGCCCAAGGCCAGCTCCATCAGTATCCGNAACGCCATTTCCACAANGCCGCCCGGAACCGGGGCCTTCATGGCGGTGACGGANTAGACGAATACGGAAAGAACTAAAATAAANCCGCTGCGAAAAACGGCGGGNATNTTCTGCCGCCCCAGCAGGGGGTTGAACAGAACAAAGCCGCTCATCCGGGCCAGAATGTAAACGAACAGCGTCAGCTCGCCCCAATCAATCATGGCGGTCCTCCGCTACGCGCCGATCAGCGCGAATACCTGGCGGGTGAAATCCTGGAGAGTTTCCATCATCCAGCCNCCGGCCAGCAGCAGGACCAGCACCACCACNACCAGCTTCAAAATAAAGCCCAGGGTTTGCTCGTGNATCTGCGTCACCGCCTGGAAAATGGCAATAACCACGCCCACCAGCATACTGAGAACCAGCATCGGGCCGCCCAGCTTAATGGCGACCACCACAGCGTCCCGCATCAAATCGGATACCATGCCGGTGTCCATAGCGCAAACCCTCCCTTCGGCATAGTGGTTGGGGTCCGTTCACATAAGACAAATCTGCCGGAAAGACGCGCGTTTGCTCTTATGTGGACAGGCCCTAGTTGAAGCCCAGCACCAGGCTGGAAAACAGCATTTGCCAGCCGTTCAGCGACACGAAGAGGAGCAGCTTGAAGGGCGCGGAAATCATGGACGGCGGCAGCATGATCATACCCATGGACATCAGCGTGGAGGAAACCACCACGTCGATGAGCATAAAGGGAATGTACAGCAGCAGTCCGATCTCAAAGGCACGGGCCAGCTCGCAGGTGACAAAGGACGGGGTGATAATCCGCAGAGGCAGCTCCTCCGCCCCGGCCCGGTCCTCCGGTATCTCCACCTCCGCCAGCTCGCAGAACATGCCCAGGGTATCCCACTTGGTGTTGTCCAGCATGAACCCTTTCAGAGGGATGGCGGCTTCTTCCAAAAACTCCACCTGATCAATCTCCTCCGCCACATAGGGGTCGTAGGCGTTGGTCTTGATGGCGGCCAGAGTAGGCCCCATGGTGTAGTAGGTAAGGATCAGCGCAAGGCCAATCAGCACCATATTCGGGGGCGTCTGCTGGGTGCCCATGGCCGAGCGAAGGAAGGAAAAGGAGATGATGTATCTGGTGAAGGAGGTCATCATCACCAGCAGGGAGGGCAGAAGCGCGATCATCGTGGTCAGGAAAAGGATTTCCAGCGTCTGCACGCTTCCGCCGTTTATATTGATCAAGCCCTCCGGCACCTGTACTCACCTCCGCCGTTTCTGCTGTAAAACCGTGTGAAGGGCCTCGCGGAAGCTGGGGGGCTGGCCGTCGGGGACCTCCGGCCGCTCCTGCCAAAGAGCGGCCTCCTCTTTTGTAAACTCCGCCAGCGTGGTAATCTGGCCGGCGGTGATGCCCAACAGGAAATAGCGTCCTCCCACCTGGGCCAGCGCCAGCCGCTGGTCACGCCCCAGGCTGAGCTGAGCCAGAATCTCCATCCCCCGGCCCTTCTGGCCGGGACCGAGAAGACCCCGCCCCGCCACATACCGGGTGAACCAGTAGGCAAGGCCGATGACCAGCACGACGCTGACCAGCAGCCATAGGAGGGAGGTCACCGCTTCCCAGGTCATCAGGGATTGCCCAGGATGTTGGTTACGGTTTTCAGCACCCGGTCGGGCTTGAAGGGCTTGACGATGAAGTCCTTAGCGCCGGAGCGCACGGCGTCCATAACCATGGATTCCTGGCCCATGGCGGAGCACATGATCACGTTGGCGTTGCCGTCCTTGGCCCGGATGGCCTTCAGGGCCTCCAAGCCGTCCATGTTGGGCATGGTGATATCCATAATAACCAGATCCGGACCGATTTCGCTGTATTTATCCACAGCGTCAGCACCGTCCACAGCCTCAAAGATCTCGGTGTAGCCGTTCTTGCTGAGAGTATCTTTGATCATCTTGCGCATGAAAGCGGCGTCATCGACCAGAAGAATTTTTTTAGCCATTGTTGTAATCCATCCTTTTTGAATTTTAATATGTTATACATGATGAACTCGTGGATATGCTTTGCGGGGAAAGGGTTTTATTTTTTTGCGGCGATGTCCAGGCCGGGTTTTTGGACAATCTCCGTAATTCTAACGCCAAAGTTGTCGTCGATAACCACCACGTCGCCCTTGGCAATACATTTGCCGTTNACGAAGAGGTCTACCTGATCGCCGGCCAGCTTATCCAGCACCACCAGGGAGCCCTTGGAGAACTCCAGGATATCCTGAACCTTCCGCTGGGTCCGGCCGATTTCCACCGTCACCTGGAGGGGAACCTCCATAATGAGGTCCAGATTCTGGGCCTGCTCTTCGCCCAAAACTTCCGCCGGGTCCATTTCCTTCATGGACACAGGCCGGGTGCTGATGCGCTTGGGCTCCGGCGGCTGGGGTGCGGGTTGGGGTGGAGGAGGCGCGTTCTGCGCCATGGCCGTAGTCACGGCCGTCACCATCGCCGCCATCATGGCGCTCAAATCCGCTGCGGTAGCGGGAACCGCCGCGGGCGCGGGGGCAGGCGCGGCCTGAGCCGCGGGCTGGGGCGCCGGAGCAGGCTGAGNCGCGGGAGCTGGCGCGGGCGCAGATGCGGGGGCCGGCGCGGGTGCGGGGGCCGGAGCAGGNGCAGGTGCAGGTGCGGCGCCGTCGCCGGACATTCTTGCCAGCATTTGCTCGATTTCCTCTTGGGTCATCTTCCGGTCGCCGCCTCCCGGTTCCGGCATAGGCATGGGTGCGGGCTGAGGAGCAGGAGCCGGAGCAGGTGCAGGTTCGGGAGCAGGTNCAGGNGCNGGAGCTGGCGCGGGTGCGGGAATGCTCGTATCGTCGTCGTCGCTCACGCCCAAACCCCTTAAAAGCTCCTGAGCCAGAGGCACGCTCATAACGTTCATGAACTCGCTTTCCAGGGCGTCCTCAATTTTCAGGGAGAAGCTGACGACCACCACGGTATCCGCGTCATGCGGCAGATGCTGGGCCTTGAAGGCCTCCAGATCCTTCAGCTCAAAGGCGTCCGGTGTGGAGATATCCACCCGGTAACCCAGGAAATCCGACATGGCGGTGGCCGCGGAGCCCATCATCTGGTTCATGACCTCGCAGACGGCGCTGATGGTCAGCTCGTTAAGCTCGAACTCCTCGTCCGGCGTCTCCATGCCCATGAGGATATCCACAATGACCTTGATGTCGCTGCGGCGCAGGAGCATGATGTTGCTGCCCCGCAGGCCCTCGATGTACTTGATTTCCACGCCCATGGCCGGTTCCAGATTGCCGATGGTGAAATCCTTCACATCCACAACGGTCACTCTGGGAGTTGTGATATCCACCCGATGGTCAAGCATGTTGGATACAGCGGTGGCAGAGGAGCCAAGGCTGATATTCATCATTTCCCCAAGGGCGTCTATGTCCATCGGGCTGAACAATTCTTTATCCATACCGCTTACTCGCTCCTTTGCTCTGCCTGATAGCAAACATCATCTATCTTGACAGCCATATTTTTCTTATGTGTGCCCATGCGTCCCGAGAACCAGCGGTAGCCGCCGATTTCCAGATAGATGGGGGAATCCTTGGAGTGCCCCAGGTCGATCACGTCCCCCACATTCAAATGGTACACATCCCGAAGGGAGAGTTCGGTGCCTCCCAGCTCCGCGATAATTTCCAGCCTGGAATCCCGCAGACTGTCGAAAATCTCCTCGGATTTGTCCTCCACCGCCGTGCGGCGGACAGGATTTTCCCGGCTGATTTCGGCAAAGATGTCCATCAGCAGCTCCCCTGGCATACAGATGCTCATCCGCCCGGACATATTGGAGAATTGCAGCTTCATATCCGCGATAATGACCGTCTCGTCTACGCCCAGAATCTGGTTCAGCGTGGGGTTTACGTCCGTTTTGTCGTAGTAGTAGTGAACGGCGATGTAATTTTCCCAGCTGCTGTCCATGACGGAGGCGATATCCCGTATCAAATCCTCGTAAAGCTGAAGCTCCAAATCCGTGTAGCTGTATTCGGAGTCCAGGTGGTCGTCCGGAGCGCCCTCGCCGCCCATCAGCCGGTCCATCATGCTGAGGGCCGTGTTGGTGGAGAGGTAAAACAGAACCGGAGCGTCCTTTTCCTTCCCCTTTAAATCCACGCCAATCAGAGCCAGTACGTCGCCCTCGGTCAAGGCGTTGGAAAACTCGTAGTACCGCTGTTCCTCGATGCTCTCCACCGTTACTTCGCAGTTGGTGCGGAGGCGGGCGTTTAACCGGGAGCTGACCACACGGCCGTAGTTCTCAAAGATGCCGTTCAGCATTTTGATGCGGTCTTTGGTGAATTTCCGCGGACTTGCAAAGTCATATTTTTGATACTTCTTTTGATTGTCCGCGTCGCTGCTGTTCAAATCCTTCTCGCCGGTGCGGACCGCGTTCAGCAAAGCATCAATTTGAGCTTGTGATAATACGTCTGCCATTGAGATCCCCCTATTTTGCTATGCTTGATCTCATTCCTTGTGCCGCCCGGGGCGGCGCTGTTCCCCTCAAAAAATCTTCTTGTCTGCTGTGGGTCCGTTCTATTTCGTGGTGTAATACTGGGTGATGCCCTCCTGGGCCTCCTGTTCCAAATCCCGGCCGCTGATGATCATTTCCACGCGCCGGTTCTGGGCCCGGCCCTCGGCGGTAAGGTTGGTGGCCTTGGGCCGCCACTGGCCGAAACCCTCGCTGATAAGCCGGCCCGGATCTACTGTGCAGTGCTCCTGGATGTAAGCCACCACATTGGCGGCCCGCTGGGCGGAAAGGTTCCGGTCATTGAACGCGTTGTTGGGTCTATTCGGATCGGCCTGGGCCGTATGGCCCTGAATCCGAACGTCGTCCAGGGAGGAGGCCGCCGCGTCCAGCATGGCGCTCACCGCGTCTAATATGGGATAGCTCTCCGTTCGCAGGGTTGGGCTGTTCCCATCGAAAAACACCGCCTGGCCGAAAGAGACAAACACCTTGCCGTCGCCTTTGGTGACGGCAATGGTAGTTTCCATATTCTGGTCGGCCACGTAGGACTGGAGGGCCTGAAACAGCGCCTCGATGTCCGCGTCGATTTCCTCCTGGTTCTCCTCAGGCGAAGGCATCACGCCGGATTGGCCGTTATTGTCCGCGTCGGGTCCTTCCGCTCCGGAAGTTTGGCGGATATCCATAGCGGCCAGAGGATTGAAGCTCATGACGAGAGCCTTCCAATTATCCTCGCTGATGGTGGACATGGAATACAGCAGCACGAAGAAGCACAATAACAGCGTCACCATGTCGCCGTAGGTGTCCATCCAGTTAGCGCCGCCGCCGCTGCTCTTTTTTTTCATACTCATGGACGCTCACCCGCCTTTACTTGGCTAAACTTTTTTCGGGGCGGTTATTCGCCGCCGCCACCGCCGCCGCTGCCGCCGCTGGACTCATTGCCCTGCTCGCGCTGTCTCTGGGACATGTAGGTCAGCAGCCGCTCCCGCAGGGACTTGGGGTTCTCGCCGGCCTGGATGGCCATAACGCCCTCGACGATAATCATCTTGCACAGAACCTCTTCCGAGTCGCGGGCCCGCAGGTTGGAGGCGATGGGCCCGAAGATGACGTGGGCCAGAATACAGCCGTACAGCGTCGTGATCAGGGCGGTGCCCATGCTGGTGCCCAGGCTGTCCGAGCCGCCCTCGCCGCTCAGGTTCATGGATTTTAACATGTTAATAAGGCCCACCAGGGTGCCCACCATGCCGAAGGCGGGCGCCACGCTGGACGCCTTATCGTAAAGTCCCGCCGTATCCTCGTGACGGGCGCTCATGCAGTCGATGTCGTTTTGAAGAATCGCGCGTACCTTGTCCTGATCATTGGCGTCTACAATCAGCATAATGGCCTGCTTAAAGAAGGGGTCCGTCTGCTCGTTGGCCTTTTCTTCCAGAGAGAGGAGGCCGTTTTTNCGGGCAATCTGGGCCAGCTCCACCAGCTGGTCNATGTAATCCATGGGATTGTTCTTCTTGGCGTCCAGCATAACCTTGAAGTGCTTGGGGATGTTTTTCAGCATAGATGCCGGGAAGCTGGCCGCCACCACGGTGAAGGTACAGCCGATGGTGATGAAAATACTGGCCGCGTCGAAGAAGTTCCACAGGTTTTTAGGCGTAAAAGTGAACGTCTTCAGGCCCGCCGCCGCAGCGTCGGGGCCGATGTTGATACCTACCACCATGCCCAGCAGCATGACGATGAACGTACCGACAACGCCAATGATATAGGTGATATTCATGACAGGGTCTCACTCCTCTTGCCGGACCTTCCGACTTTGTATTCTCTAAGAAAATCTATATTTCCTCAATGTATGTACTCAACGCTTGTCCGACACGGTGATCTCCCGGTGCACCTCTTGAACCTTAGCGTTGTAGACGGCGATTTTATCAATGATTTCCTCCACGCTCTCCCGGACAAGGTAGTAATCGTGGTTCATCATGGTAATTTTGGACTCGGGGATGCGCTCGATGCACTCGATTTGCAGGTGGTTGACCAGGAATTTCTCATGGTTCCGTTTTGTTAAAATAATCACAATAGACCGCCTTTCCAACGCCCCGCCCGCCGGACCCGCCCGGCCGCGGGGAAATTTTTCAACTGCCGCGGGGGATAGATCGCCCCCCGCCGGACCGGCCCCTTCGGCCGGTCCGGCGCTGGGACAGAGAAACCGCTTTAAAGACTGCGCCTATTTAGCGCTTCATGTTCACCAGTTCCTCCAGCATGGAGTCGGTGACCGTGATGATGCGGGTGTTGGCCTGATAGCCTCTCTGGGTGGTGATCAGCTCGGAGATCTCCGTAGCCAGATCCACGTTGGGCGCTTCCAGGAAGCCGGTCCGCAGGTAGGTGCCGCCGCCGCTGCCAACAGCGGCCAAGTCGCTGAACTCCTGCGTGTTGTCGTCGTTGGCCGTCTGGTACAAGCTGCCGTTGACGTAATCCAGGCCCTTAACCGCGCCGGTAGAGGTCCACCGGCCTTCGGCAATGCCGCTGGCGCCGCCTGTGGGCTGGCAGTTGGCGGCGTTGTAGACCTCTTTAGCCGCGCCGCCCATCATATGGACCCGCAGATCGCCCGCGCCGGGGCCACAGCTGTAGTAGGAGCTGCCCTCGTGGCTGACGCCGTTGGGGTTGTCAACCCGGCCCATGGCAATGTAGCCGATGATGATCTGTTCCGTAGTCTGGGACACGGTAGCGGTGATCTGTCCGGTTTTCTCGTCAACAGAAATCGCTTCCAGCTCGGCATACTCCAAAGTGCTGTCCTCCAGCGCGGGGTCCCAGCCGGCATCCTGCAAGCGGGTAGCGACGCTGCCGTTAGCGTCGCCGCCGCCGGCGTTGTTGCCGTCGCCCCCGCCAACCTCGGTGGCAATGGGGTAACGAACCCGGTAGGAGGTGGTGGCGTATTGGTCTTCTCCCGTGCCCGGCTCCGGCGGACCGGCCAGATCCCCTCCGGGGTTATTGCCGTCCGCGTTATCCACGGGATAAATGATATTGCCGGCCGAATTCAGATAAATCTTTTCAATACGGGGCTTGCGGATAGGCACCAACTGGTCGCTGACGATGGGATTGCCGTCGGGATCGGTGCCCAGGCACATAAAGCCGTACACGGTTTTGCCCTGGCCGTCGGAGTAGTAGCCGTCGGCCTTGAAGGAGAAGTCGCCCACGCGGGTCAGGGTCAGGCTCTTAAAGCTGTCGGGGCTCCGGGGATCGATCACGTCGGCCACGGTCTTGTCGCCCACCAGGAAAAAGCCGTCGCCGATGATGGCCAGGTCCCCGGGGTTGCCGGGGTTAATGGTAGCGGAGGACATATCCATGTCGATGCTGCCGATCTGAGAGCCGTAGCCGATTTCAGAGGGGTTCTTGCCGCCCACATTGGTAGAACCGTTGGAACCGCCGCTGTAGGTGCTGTATACCGCGTCCCGGAAAACGGTCCGCTGGGTCTTGTAGCCGTTGGTGTTGACGTTAGCCACGTTGTTGCCGATAACGCTGAGCTTCTGCATGTGGGTNTTCAGGCCCGCAATGGAAGCGTACATTGCTCCAGTCATAAGCTGTAATGATCTCCTTTCGGTTTTTGGCGCCGCCCGGGCCCTGTCAATCGGACAGAGCCCGCTGGCCTCCGAAAATCCGGTCCTGCCATCTGTAAGGGGTTACAGGAACACGGCGCCGTCAATATTAGTAAATACGCTGTCCTTCATCTCNTCCTGAGTGATAGCGGTGATGACCTTGGCATTGGGCACGTTGATAATAAAGGCCTTTTCCGTGTCCATGGCCAGGATGTTGGTCGCGCCCTTGGCCTGGGCCCGGATCATGCTGCCCTTCAGCTGGTCGATGAGGCTGGGGGTAATTTCAATGCCCCGCTCCTCNGCGCGGGTCATAGCGTGCTTGGAAAACGCAACCTCCTGGGCGGCGGCCTGCTGGGTCAATCCCTGCTGCAGCAGCGCCCCAAAGCCGCTTTCCACCGCGCGTTTCTGCTGGATTACGGACGGTTGCCGGATTTGTCCTTGGCCGGTTACGCGATCAATCATCATCCGTCACCTCACTCCGTAAAGCTCCCCGGAGCGCCGTCCTGACCGTTGTACTCGGGGGTTTCCGTATCGGTGGGATCNGGGGGATTGACTGGATCGGTGGTGTCGGCCGGGTCCGTGGGATCGACCGGATCGGTAGTGGCGCCGTCGGGCGTCTCCGTCTCCTCTGTCTTTTTGGGAGGGGGCAGCTTGCCGACCGCCAGAATNTCGTTCAGGTAGTAGTACTCGTCGTCAATGACGATAACCTGCTTGCCGTTCATGGTGCCGGTGCCGGTAACGGTGCCCACATACTCCTGCATCTGGCCGTTGCTGTCGAACTTGGCGACGGTGACTTCCTTGCCCACCAGGGACGCGCCGTAGCTCATGATAGAGGCGTCGGTCATGTTGGACAGGGCGCTGATCATCTGCATCTGCACCATCTGATCCAGCATCTGCGAGGTATCCATCGAGTCGTCGATACCCTGGTTGGTCAGCTGGGCGATCATCAGCTGCAAAAAGTCGGTCATGTCCAGATTCAGGTTGTCGCCCTTGTTCTGGACCTTGATGTTCATACCGTTGACCTTGTAGCTCTGCTCAACGACATTCCGGGTGGAAGTAGCGAGATCAGCCATAAAATCGCTCATATGTCTTTTACTCCTTTCTGATAGCGTTGGGAATGCGGAAAAATTTTACTGAATCTCCTCGGGGACCAGTCCCAGGCGCAGCTGCTGTAGGAAATCGTCGGTGCGGCGCTCCTCGTGATGCTCGTGACGCCGCTGCCGTTCCTGGTCCTGGGCGTGGCCGCCGCGGCCGTCGTAGAAGTTCTGCTGCTGGGTCTCCTCCTGCTTCTGGACTTCCACATGGACCTCCTGCTGGGTGTTTTTCGCCAGCATCAGGTGCAGATTGTCCAGCCCCTTTTCCAAAAGGTTCAGGGTCTTGCCGCTCTCCGCGTGCATCGTCACATGCAGGCTGCCGTTCTCCGCAAAGGTCATTTCCACAGTCACCTTGCCGAGATTCTCCGGGTTCAGCTGAATCTCCACATGGGTGTCTCCGGCGTTCAGGGCCTGGGCCAGGCGGCTGCCAATCTGGTCCTCTACGGGGACCTCCGGTTCCGGCTCCTCAGCGGGGGCCTCGCCAACCTTAACCGGGATGTCGTGAACGTCCTCGAATACGGGCTTTTCCACAGGCACATCAACAGGAGTCTCCTCCTCGCCGCCCTCTTCCTGCGCGGCGTCGGTGTGCGTGGTAGTCACCCGGATTTCCACCTTGTCCTGCTCCGGGGCTTTGGCCTCGGTCTTAGGGGCTTCGATGGGCTGATCCACAGTGTCCACCAGCTCTTCCGCCTCGTCAGTGGAGTTTTCCTCCAAAACCGGCTGGCTGGTTTCCTGGACAGAAGACTGCGGAGCGTCCAGATGGATGGACATCACCTCCGCGGAGGCCTCCTCCACCGGGACGATCATCTCATCGGGAATCTCCTGCATGGCTTCTTCCGTCACCACCGGGTTCTGCATCACCGCCATAGCGGCCAGGGCCATCTGCTTTTCCAGCTCCTGGGGGTCCTCCACAGGGGATGCCGCCGTCTGGTCCTGCGTTTCGGCCTCCGCCTTCTCCACAGGCTGCGTTTCGGTCTTGGCGTCGGNCTTGGNGTCGGTCTTCGCCGCGGTCTTGGGAGTCTCGCCGCTCTTCCGGTCCAGCAGCTTCTGGAAGTCCTCGGAGGGCTTAGCCTCGCTGTCCTTGGCAGCCGTGGCGGGAATCTGGCTCAGCTGAGCGGCCATTTTGCCAAGNGCCTGCGCGTACAAATAATCCGTCATTGTCTTACCTCCTTTCCTATAAGATGTATATTCCAAACGGCGGTTTTATGCGCCGGATTGGACGATTCTCCAGGATGTTTTCGCCGAGGGNCCCCGGCTCACGCCGAGCCGCTGACCACCCGCATGGTGCTGACAAACTCCTCGATAAACTGCTCCTCGCTTTTGGCCGCGTCCTTCTGATAGGCGTCCAGCTTCTTTTCCCGGAGCTTTTCAATAGAGGAGGTATCCTTTTTGGCCTCCACCACCTGGGCNCGCTTTTCCTCTTCCTTGGCCCGGAGGGCGTCCAGCTTCTCGGTTTCCCGCTGGATCTCCTGTTCAATAGAGCGAAGGCCCGTCTGATACATCAGGGCCTCAGTAACCATCAATCCGGTCTCCGTCCGCTGGCGGTATTCCTCGCTGTAGGCCCGGTATTCCTGCCAGAGGTGTTCCACCCACTCCTCCTGGGCGCGGACCTCCGCCAGAATCGCGGCGTGCTCGCCCCGAATGGCGTCCAGAACCTGCTGTTTATAAGAGAGAACGGTATCCAAGGGAAACTTGAATTTTTTCACAGGGAAGGCCTTCCTTTTTTCTGGTATCTCGCTGGGTCAAATCCGCCTATTTCAAAATGGCGTGGAGTTTGTCAATACATTGGCTGTAGCTGAAGGACTCGTTGACATCCTGGGTCAAAAAACCGTTTACCGCGTCAATTTTCGACAANGCGAAGTCCAGCTTCCGGTTGGTTCCCGGCTTGTAAGCNCCGATAGCCACCAGATCCGCGTTCTTTTCGTAGACGCTGAGGATGTCCCGCACACGGCCCGCCAGCTGCCGGTGCTCCGTATCCACAATCTCCGCCATCAGACGGGAGATNCTGGCGCTGATGTCAATCGCCGGGTAGTGGTTGGCGTTGGCCAGGGCGCGGGAGAGGACAATGTGTCCGTCCAAAATACCCCGGACCGTNTCGGCAATGGGCTCGTTGGTGTCGTCGCCCTCCACCAGAACGGTGTATACGCCGGTGATGGAGCCTTTATTAAAATTGCCGCTTCGCTCCAGGAGCTTGGGCATTTCCGCGTACATGGATGGGGTGTAGCCTCTGGACACCGGCGGCTCACCGATGGCAAGGCCGATTTCCCGCTGGGCCATGGCGAACCGCGTCAGGGAGTCCATCATCAGGAGCACGTCGTACCCCTGGTCCCGGAAATACTCCGCAATGCCTGTAGCCACGCTGGGGCATTTCTTCCGCAGCATGGCCGGCTGGTCGGAGGTCGCCACCACCAGGATGGAGCGGCGCATCCCCTCTTCGCCCAGGTCCTTCTGGACAAATTCCAAAACCTCACGGCCGCGCTCGCCCACCAACGCAATGACGTTGATATCCGCCTTCACGTTTTTGGCGATCATGCCCATTAAAGTTGACTTTCCGACGCCGGAACCAGCGAAAATGCCGATACGTTGGCCNTTGCCAATNGTNATCATGCCGTCGATGGCCTTCACGCCGAATTCCATCCGCTCCCGGATGGGGGGACGCTGCAGGGGGTTCACATAGGACCCGTCCACACAGTAGGAGGTGCCCCCCTCAAAGGGGCCCTTGCCGTCGATGGGCTGGCCCATGGCGTTGATAATGCGGCCGCGGAGGAATTCCCCCACCCGCAGAGTTAACTGGTGCCCGGTGTTCCGGACGAAATTCCCGGCGGAAATGCCGTTCATGTCCGCGTAGGGCATCAGGAGGATATGGTCATTTTTGAATCCGACAACCTCAGCGGTAATCTGTCCGCCGGAATCGCCGTTGTAGATGCGGCAGATATCGCCTACCGCCGCGTGGCCGCCGGAGGCCTCAATGGACATGCCGACGATGTTTTCGATTTTTCCTGTCAGGCTGTAAACCTCGGCGTTATGGACCTGACGGATCATTTGTCGGAACATGGAAGCCTCCGGAGAAATTGAAATCGTCCATGCCGCCGGTTGGCGTACCGGCCAGGATGGTGCGGATATTGTTCATCTGAGTGGCGGCGCTGGCGTCGATAATCTCGTCAGGCATTTCAATAATGCAGGTGCCGGGGTCGTCGTCCGCCATAGGGATAATCCGCACCCGCTCGGAAAGGGAGCTGAGGGCGTTCATTAAGGAAGCGGGAATCCGGGCCAGGTGCTTGGCGTCGCACTCGGCGATGTAGATGTGGGCCCATTCCCGGCGCTTGCGCTTGTCAACGGCGGCCTGAATCATCCGGCCGATAACCTCCGAGCTGCTCTTCAAGCTGACGGAGACCACCTTTTCCGCGATGGCAATGGACAAATCCCGCAGCTCATCCACATTTTCGTCCAGCTGCCGGTCCAGAGCCGCGCCGGCCCGCTCCAAAAAGCGGTCGATTTCGGCTTGCAGGGACGCGGCCTGCTCCTCCTGGAGCCGGCGGTTTTCCTCAAGGGCCTGGGTGACGCCCTGGGCCACGCCCTCGGCGCGTCCGGCCTCCAGGCCCTCACGCCGCGCGGCCTCGTACAGCTTGCCGGACTGGGCCTTGGCCTCGTCCCTGGCCTGCTGTAAAATCTCCTCCGCCTGACGTTTCGCGTCTTGAATAATATGATCCGCCTGGATTTGGGCGAAGCTGACGGGGTCCCGTTCCTCCTCGGGCTGGGATTCCTCTTCCGCATCCTCCCGGATGCCCAGGTCCAGAGGCGTTTCCGCCTCCACGCCCTCCTCCAGGGGGGAGGACTCCGGGGGAGCGGGGGACTCCGGCATCAGCTCGGCGGCGTCGGGGAACCGGTAGGGCTCGGCCTGAGGACGGTTGATGAATTTCCAGATACTAGGCAATGATATCGTCCTTTCCGCCCTTTACGATGATGATCTCACCCTTCTCCTCAAGGCCGCGGATAATGCCCACGATGCGCTGCTGCGCCTCTTCCACGTCCTTCATGCGGACATTGGTGGTGATTTCCAGGTCGTCCTTGATATTCTGCGCCATACGGCTGGACATATTGGAGAACAATTTGTTGGCGACCTCCGCGTTGGCGGCCTTGAGGGACAGAACCAGATCTCTCGGGTCGCAGTCCCGGACAAAGCGCTGCACGGAGCGGTCGTCCATGGTGATGATATCCTCGAAAACAAACATCCGCTTGCGGATCTCGTCGGCCAGCTCCTGGTCGTGGTCGGACAGGCCGTCGAAAATATTTTTCTCGCTGGTCCGGTCCAGGTTGTTCATGACATCGGCCACGTAGTCGATGCCGCCGACCTTGATATTGCTGTTGGTCGCCAGAGAAGAGAACTTTTTGCTCATCTCCGCCTCCACAATCTTGATGGCGGCNGGGGAGACGCTTTCAATGGTGGCGATGCTCTCCACCACCTGAATCTGCTTGCGNTCGTCTAANTGGGCAATGATGCCCGCGGCCTTGTCCGCGTCCATGTAGCTGAGGACCAGNGCGATGGTCTGGGGCCGCTCGCCCTGCAGGGCGGAATAGAGGAATCTGGCGTCCGCCTTGTTGAGGAAGGCNAACTCCCGGTTTTTCAGGGACTTGGTCACTTTGCTGAGGAGGTCCGAGGCCGCCTGNTCGCCGTAGGCCTTTTCCAGGACCGTCCNCGCGTATTCCAGNCCGCCCTCCGTTACCGCCTTGCTGGTGAGGCANTGCTGGTAGAATTCGTTCAGNACCTCTTCCGTCTGGCTGGAGTCCAGGAAGCCCAGCTTCGCCACTTCCAGGGTCAGCTGCTCCACGTCCTCCGCGTCCATGAATTTATAGAGGTTCGAGGCCTTCTCCGCGCCCAGGGCGACAATGACCGCCGCCGCCTTTTGGGCGCTGGACAGCTCAATCTTCGGCACGGCGGGCTTTGCCGCCGGCTTCGCTGCGGGTTCCTTCGCGGGAGCCGCTTTCGCCGCCGCTGCCGCCTCAGCCATTGTCGTCGCCCCCTCTCAGCCAGTTCCGGATCATCTGCGCGGCAATCTCGGGATTGTCGCTGGCAAACTGCCGGATGTCCTTCTTGAGCTCCATGCTCCGCTCGCTCTGCATGTTCATCACGTTGGCGCCGGCCGGGTTCTCCTGCGAGATACCCGCTGCCGCCAGCAGCGCGGCGATATCGTTGTCGGCGATCTCCGCCTCCTCCTGGGCCTGGCGCTTCTTGCGCCGGCGGCGCAGCAGCAGGAGAACGGTAATCAGAATAATCAGGAACAGCAGCAACCCCGCGCCCGCGGCAACCAGCACCCAAGGCCGCAGGAAGCCGAAGATCAGCCCCGGGTCCGGAGCCGGGATAATCGGCGTGTAGAAGGGCTCGCAGAGGACGGAAATCCGGTCCGCCAGATACTCCTGGCCGGTTTCCTCGTCAATGGCGCCCACAATGCCGGCCGCCCGGGCCGTGTGCTGGCGGACCCGCTCCACATCCACGTTGCCGGCCACGGTGGAATTGATGGTAACGGCGATGGTGCAGTCGGACAGCACTCCGGCGGTGCGCATAATATGTTTTTGACTGGTGTTGGTGTTATAGTCGATCTGTCCGCTGGCGCTGGCTTCCGCCTCTTCACCGTCCAGCGGAGGGATGTTTTCTACGTACTGGGAAAAATTCTGGTCCGGAAGGACGGAGTTGGTAGTGGTGCCTACAATGCCGTTTGGAGGCGCGTCGTCGTCCCGGATGTAGTTCCAGCCCCACAGCTCGGAGCCGATAATGCCCCGCCCGTTGGTTTCGCCGTTTTCAGCGTACTCCGGCAGCCAGTAAAGAGTCTGCTCCTCCGTGACATGGTTGATGTCTACTACGCAGTTTACGGCAACCAGCACATTCTCTTCGCCGCCATACAACTGGGAGAGGACATGCATCACCTGGGTCCGGATACGGTTGGAGGTTTCCTCTTCCAACTGGAGCTTGAGGGCGGAGGTGTCGCTGAGATCGGATGCCAAATCACCGCCGCTGTAGCTGTTGCCGATAGTGTCTGTTATGGAGATGTTGTCGATTTCCAGCCCCGCCACGGCGTTTTTCACCAGGGACTGAATGGCGGAGGCCGCGGAGGTGGTCAGCCTCGTGCCGGGCTTCATGGTCACCTGCACGGTGGCGGAGGCGTTGATCTTCCGGTTCTGGGCCAATATGTAGCTCTGATCCTCGCCGGGATTGAGAATTACCTCCGCGTCACGCACATTTTCAATGTTCATGATGGTGGCGCGCAAATGCTCCGCCGTGTCAATCAGCCAGGCGGCGTTCCGNTCCGCCTCNGTGGANATNGAACTGACANNNTCGNNATANGNACTGTAGTAATGGCCGCTGGTGGTGACGTTTTCCATCAGCAGGCGGACCTTCANNTTTTCNACCCGGCTCTCGGGCACCAGAATGGTGTCCTGGTTCTCCAGGCGGTAGTCTGTCTCACCCCACTCGTTCAAAAGGTTCATTACGGTGGAAGCCTCCGTGGGGCTTACATCGGTAATCAACGTGGCATAGGGCCGGTTGTTGAGAAAAACGACGATGGCGGCAGCCAGAACCAGCAGNACCACGGCGGCGATAATATACACTTTTTTGGAGACCTTCTTGGTCAGCTCTTTCGTCTTGCCCCAGAAGGCCGATAGCTTTTCCTTCACCTGGTTCAACGGTGGTCACCCGCTCCTTTGCTTTGCCGTTTTCCGCGTATATGGTATCGTGTTGCGCTCAGGCGGCGCTCCGCCGGGGTTCTATTATATTAAAGGTTAATCCGGTTCAGCTCGGAATAGATATCCAGGGCGCGGCTTCGCAGCTGGATCAAGAGCTCCAGCGCCATNCCCTCCTTCTCCTGGGCGATCTGCAATGCCGCCGGATTGTCCAGCTGGCCCGTGGCCAGAAGGTACTGGGCTTCTACGGCGTCGGCGTTGGTTTCCCTCACGTTGTTNATNGCGGACTGAAAAATCGCGCCAAAAATGCTCTGCTGGCCCAGATANGTCCGTTCCAGGGAACTGGCGCCGGCGGCAGANGAGGCNCCGGAGATNCTCCGCAGCGGTTCAATGGGGGTAATCATGGCTCAGGCCTCCTTATCTGCCGATCTGCAGTCCGTCATTGATGATAGTTTTCAAGGTGTTGAACATCGTGACATTGGCGGAATAGGCCTGGGTGGCGGCCATGGCGTCGGTAATTTCNTTCACCATATCCACATTGGGCATTTCCACGTAGCCGTCATCGTTGGCGTCGGGGTGGGTGGGATCGTATACCAGCCGCAGCTCCGACGGGTCCTCCACAATCTGGGTCACCCGGACGCCTCCGGTGGAGGAGTACCCGGCGCTGGGGGCGAGGCCGTAGGCCGCCTTGGCCATGGCCTCCCGGAAGGCGTTNTTNCCGGACACCGCCTCAAAGACCACNACCTTGCGGCGGTAAGCGCCGCCGTTTTCCGTGCGGGTGGTGGTGGAATTGGTCACGTTTTCGCCCACAATATCCAGCCGAAGCTGCTGGGCCGTCAGGCCGGAGCCCACAATGTTNATCGTGCTTAAAAATGCCATGTTCATTCTCCATTTCTTCCCTGGGACGCGTTCCAGGGAATTGTCAAGGCTTATGCAAAATTCGGTATACAGAACGCCGAAAAAAGAGGCCAAGCCTCTTTACCTCTTTCATACAGTAAACCACCATAGTGCTTAGAGTAGGAAACAAGCTCCNGCGCCGGGACGCCGGGAAAAACCGTTATTGCCCGCGGATCGCGGTCCGCAGCATGGAAAGATCGTGGCTGATCGCGCTGTACACATAGCGAAGCTGATAGGCGTTGCGGACGGCCTCTACCATCTCNTCGGTGGTGTTGACGCCGTTTTCATCCATACGGGTGGAGTCCAGCTGNTCCTCAACGGCGAATTTCGTGGTGTCCAGCACGGTCCGCACATTCTTTTTCGGCTGGACGCTGGTCGCGGCGGCCTTCAGCCTGGCCGTCAGNCTCTCTTCAAAGGTGACGACCTTNTTTTTGTAGTTGGGNGTTTCGGCGTTGGTTACGTTGTCGGTAAGAGCCGCCTGCTTGGTCCACAGAAAGCCCATGGATTTTTCCAACATGAGAAAGGAATTGCTTGACAGGAAATCCATATGCTGCATCCTCCAAAAAAATTAAGTGTACCGGAAAGGCTNCTTCGTNAGAGAGCCCNTGGTACACCCGCGCGCAATTCGGAACGATGGCTTTATGTAAGCATACTCCCCGCGCGGGCCCATTGTCAGACGCTCCACAGTAAAGTAATCAAATCCTTCGAGTCATCTTATTATGAACCATCCGCTGGGAAATTGCAAGATTTTTTTCGNAGATCTTTCGTGCAAAATTGTCCAATTCATGTAATTTCCGTTATTTTATAAATCCCGCTCAAAAACTCTCTTGTGTCAAAATATCTTGTTTTATTCGTGTTTTCCGGCAGTCCTGTGAAACTTTTGTGCGCATTTATTCTTTTTTCCCAAAAATATCTTGTTCTACCGGACTAATTTCGTTAAATTCGCTGATTTGCCGTCATAAAGGCAGATACTGTCATAAATGAGAAAACTGGGAAAAACCTGATTTCCCCGGTTTGGCGGCTCTTGCCAGTTGAGGNCTCCCGTGGTATAATATACCCTGCCAGCCGNCGGCGTTCTCCCCGCCGAAGGGTTTCCGGCTTGTTCCGGACCGGACCGGCTCCTCCGGCGCTTTTCCCNGCGTTTTTCCGCCGGAAAGGTTTGACACCGGTCCGTTGTTCGCGTATTATAAAAGTGATTATATTTAAAGGATACGCTGCTCCCGCTGTCCGTACAAGCGAACGTCTTGGGGCACTGGCGNGGCGTTTTGCCGCCCGCCCCGGAAAATCCGGGTAACAGCGCTTATAGTTTCGGTTGCAAAGGATGTGGTGTCCCAATGAGAGAGAAGGGCAAGCAGAAAATTCTGATTATTGACGACGCGGAGATTAACCGCTCCATACTGTCCGACATGCTGGGGGATGAATACGAGATCATCGAGGCGGAGGACGGCGTGGAGGGCGTGGCCATTCTGCAAAGGATGGGCACGGAGATCTCCCTCGTGCTGCTGGATATCGTCATGCCCAAAATGGACGGCTTCGGCGTGCTGGCTATGATGAACCAGAGCCGCCTGATTGAGGACGTACCCGTCATCATCATTTCCATGGAGGGCGGCGCGGCCCATATCCAGCGGGCCTATGAGATGGGCGTAACGGACTTCATCAACCGCCCCTTCGATACCCTGGTNGTNCANCGCCGNGTGGTNAANACCATCNTNCTCTACGCCAAGCAGAAGAANCTNGTCAATATGGTGGCNGACCAGATTTACGAAAANGAACAGAGAAGCGGGCTGATGATCGACATNCTCAGCCACATTGTGGAGTTCCGCAACGGCGAGAGCGGCCTTCACGTCGTCCACGTCCGCACCCTGACNGANCTGCTCCTCCGCCATCTTATCCAGCGGACGGACCGATACCACATCACACAGGCGGATATCAGCCTGATCGGCACCGCCTCCGCCCTTCACGATATCGGAAAAATTGCCATTGACGAGCGGATTTTGAATAAACCGGGCCGCTTCACCCCCGAGGAGTTCAGCATTATGAAGGAACACGCCATGATTGGCGCGGAAATGCTGAAGGAGCTGCCGGTCCACCAGAACGAGCCCCTNGTGGAATTTGCCTATGAGATCTGCCGCTGGCATCACGAGCGGTACGACGGCCGGGGCTACCCCGACGGCTTGAAGGGAGACGATATTCCCATTTCCGCCCAGATCGTGGCCCTGGCGGATGTATACGACGCGTTGACCAGCAAGCGGGTCTACAAGCCCGCCTTTGACCACGCCACNGCCATCGGGATGATTCTGAACGGCGAATGCGGCGCCTTCAACCCCCTTCTGATGGACTGCCTGCGGGCGGTGGAGCCCATNCTCCANAAGGANATGCAGGGCGAGGAGCTGATGGGCAAGGGCCACGCCAATAACCGGGAGCTNCGCAGCGTGGTCCAGGAGATAAGCCGCCACGAGGAGCTGACCGCCTCGGAGCGGACCCTGCATCTGCTGGACTACGAGCGGATGAAATACAACTTCTTTGCCTCCTTNACGGAGGAGATCCAGTTTGAGTATACCCTCCAGCCCCCCATGGCCGCCCTGTCGCCTCTGGGCGCGGAGAAGCTGAAGCTGGACGAGATCATCATGGACCCCCTGGAAAACGAACTGGTTTCCCGGGTGATGAAGCCGGNGGANCTCCGAAACCTGTCCGACATGGTGCGCAGCACCGCTCCGGAGCAGCCGGTGGTGAAATTCGACTGCCGCCTCCACATCCACGGGGAGGAGCGGTGGTTCCAGATCATCGCCAGGGCCATGTGGTCCTCCGACGAGCCNCCCCGGTACACCGGCGCCATCGGCAAGGTCATCGACATTCACGAATCCCGCACCAAGCTGGACGAGCTGGAGGAAATGGCCTCCCACGACACNCTGACGGGCCTGTTGAACCACGCCTACGCCAAAAAGCGGATACTGGACCGCCTGGCCANCCGCCCCGGCAGNCATTTTGGCCTGGTGATCTTCGATTTGGACCGCTTTAAGGACGCCAACGACACCTACGGCCACCGTTTTGGCGACCAGGTGCTGATCTACGTGGCNGAGCGCCTCCGCCAGAGCGTCCGGGGCGGGGATATCGCCGCCCGGGTCGGCGGCGACGAGTTCCTGATNTTCCTGGAATACAAGGACGACGAGGAGCTNCGCCCGGTGATCGAGCGNATTTTCGGNTCCCTCAGAGGGACCTACGAGCAGTTCCCCATTTCNGTCAGCATGGGCGTGGCNCGCACCAGCATGGTAGGCACGGATTACGAAGCNCTGTTNCANGCGGCNGACCAGGCGCTCTATTCTGTCAAGCGGAATGGCCGGGGCCGGTTCTGCTTCTATGATGAAAGCATGAAAAAGATGCTCTCCGCTATCTCCCCCATCGACAGCGAGGAGGGGAATACGGAGGATAGGGAGAAAGGAGAAACGACATGACGCTGAAAGAATGCTACGCCGCTATGGAAGGGGATTACGAAGAGGTTCTGGGCCGGCTGCGCAGNGAGCGGCTGGTGCAGAAATTCGTGNTGAAATTCCTGGGGGACGGCAGCTATCATCTGCTGTGCGCCTCCATGGAAAGCGGCGACTACGCGGAGGCNTTCCGGGCGGCCCATACCATTAAGGGCGTGTGCCAGAANCTCAGCATAAACAAGCTGCTTCATTCCAGCAGCGAGCTGGCCGAAGCGCTGCGGAACGGCTTTACCCCGGAGGCCGTTCCCCTGACNGAGCAGGTGAAGGCCGATTACCAGCAGACAACCGCGGCAATNGAGGCCTTCCGAAAGGAGCTTGAGGGATGAATGGACTGCAAAAGGAAACCTCGCGTTTTCTCGCAGTCAGTCTGACGGTGGTGCTTGCTGTTACCGTTTGTATCTTCACTTTTCTGGGGATTTACATCAACCGCCAGAGCGGGCAGGCCATTCGCGAGGTCGGGCAGATGTATATGGCCAGCGTCAGCGAGCAGATCACCATGCACTTTGAGACGACCATCGGCCTGCGCATGGATCAGCTGGACACCTTGATCAAAACGGTCGTCACCGACGATATTCACGAGAACCCCGACGCCCGGGAATTATTGATCAGCAGCGCGAAGGCCCGGGATTTCAGCCATCTGGCCTTCTACCGTATGGATGGCACCTTTGAAATGGTCTACGGCTCCCCCCTCCAGGTCACGAACCCGGAGCCCTTTCTGGCTTCCCTGATCAACCGGGAGGAGAAGGTGGCCGTGGGCANTGACCGGGANGGGAATCCGCTGCTTCTGCTGGGCGTTCCCTCCAGGCANGTGACCACGGAGGANAATCTCTGCGTCGGGCTGGTCGCGGCCCTGCCGGTGTCCTACATCACGGAAACCCTGTCCCTGAANGAAAACAAAGACCATATCTATTCCTTCATCATCCGGCGGGACGGCAGCTTNGTTATCCGCACGGNCGACGAGTACCGGGACAACTATTTTGACCGGGTCCGGGACCTCTANGAGAACGTGGACGGCGGCAATCCGGAACAGTATATTGAAGATCTGACCACCGCTATGGAGCGGGGGGGAATCTACACCGCCTCCTTTGTCATCCAGGGGGACAGCCGCCAGCTCTATTGCGGCAAGCTGTCCCGCTCTGAATGGTATCTGCTGACCTTTATGCCNTATAATGCCCTGGACCAGGTCATCACCGGCGCCACTACCCGGTGGACCGTCCTCCTTTTCTCCGTCTGCGCCTTNGTGGTGCTGGTGCTGCTGNTGATTTTCCGGGAGTATTTTAAGATGAACCGTCAGCAGATCATCGCGCTCAATGACGCCCGCGTACAGGCGGAGTGCGCCCAGCAGANGGCAGAACAGGCNCAGCAGAAAGCAGAGCAGGCTCAGCAGANGGCGGAGTGCGCCCAGCAAAAGGCGGAGCAGGCCCAACTGGACGCGGAGCACGCCAACCGGGCCAAGAGCGAATTTCTCTCCAANATGAGCCACGATATCCGCACCCCTATGAACGGNATCGTGGGTATGACCGCCATTGCCACCGCCAACATCCACAATATCCAGCAGGTCCAGCACTGTCTGAAAAAAATCACCATGTCCAGCAAGCACCTTCTGGGCCTGATCAACGACGTTCTGGACATGTCGAAAATCGAGAGCGGCAAAATGACTCTCAACATGGACCAGATTTCCTTACAGGAGGTGGTGGACAGCCTCGTCAACATTGTCCAGCCCCAGATCCACGCCAAGCGCCAGAAATTTGACGTCTTCATCCACGATATCACCGTGGAAAACGTTTGCTGCGACGGCGTGCGGCTGAACCAGATTCTGATGAACTTCCTTTCCAACGCCGTCAAGTTCACCCCGGAGGAGGGGACCATCCAGCTCTCCATGTACGAGGAACCCTCCCCCAAGGGAGAGGAGTATATCCGGACCCACATGATCGTTAAGGACAACGGCATCGGAATGACCCACCAGTTCCAGGAGCATATTTTCGACGCCTTTGTCCGTGAGGACAGCGCCCGGGTCCAGCGGACCGAGGGCACCGGCCTGGGCATGGCCATTACCAAGTATATCGTGGACGCCATGGGCGGCGCCATCAGCATCCGGAGCGAGCCGGGGCAGGGGTCCGAGTTCCACGTGACGCTGGATCTTCTCCGGGCCGCGGTGCAGGAGGAGGACATGATCCTCCCGGATTGGANGATACTNGTTGCGGACGACGACAGGGANCTCTGCGAGAGCGCCGCCGCGTCNCTGAAATCCATCGGCCTTCAGGCGGAGTGGACCCTCAGCGGCGAGAGCGCCGTGGCAATGGCGGAGGAACGCCACCGGAAGGGCGACGATTACCAAATTATCCTTCTGGACTGGAAGCTCCCCGGCATGAACGGCCTGGAAACCACCCGAGAGCTCCGGCGGCGGCTGGGGAACAGCATTCCCATTGTCCTGATCTCCGCCTACGACTGGGGGGAGATTGAGGCTGACGCCAGAGACGCCGGCGTCAGCGGCTTTATTTCCAAGCCCCTGTTTAAATCCACCCTCTTCTATGGCATCCGGCCCTTCGTGGGGGACGTCTCCGGCGAGGTGACGGTGGAGGAGACGGTGGACTTCGCCGGCCGTCGGATTCTGGTGGCCGAGGACAACGAGCTGAACTGGGAGATCGCCCAGGAGCTGCTCAGCGAGCTGGGCCTGGAGCTGGAATGGGCGGAAAACGGTTCCATCTGCGTGGAAAAGTTCCAAGCCTCCCAGCCGGGAACCTACGACGCGATTTTGATGGACCTCCGTATGCCCATCATGTCCGGTTACGAGGCCACCCAGGCCATCCGGAGCTTGGACCGGCCCGACGCCCAGCTCCCCATTATCGCCATGACAGCCGACGCCTTCTCCGAGGATATTCAGCGGTGCCTGGATTATGGCATGAACGCCCATATTGCCAAGCCTATTGATATGCGGGAGGTCGCCCGGATTCTGGAGAAGTATCTGAAATCATAGCCGCCGCGTTTTGCGTCTGCCGCTCCCGGCGGCAGGCAGAACGGCTTAAATCCCATTATACCCAGCCGGGCCGGAGGCGGGCAGTCCGCCTCCGGCCCTTTTAAGGAGGAAATCCCATGAAAACCGCTATTTGCTACTATTCCCGTCACCATGGAAATACCTTGAAGGTCTTGGAGGCCATGGCTCAGGGACAGGATGTGGATTTGATCGACGTCACCGCCCGCGCCGCTGTGCGCTTGGAGGAATACGGCGCTGTGGGCTTTGCCTCCGGCATTTATTTCGGCAAATTCCAGGAGGCTGTGATAAATTTCGCCGGACAGTACCTGCCCCAGGGGAAAGACGTTTTCCTGGTCTACACCTGCGGCTCCATGAGGAAGGGATACACCCAGGCCATGGCGGAGGCGGTTCAGGCCAAAAACGCCCGGATTCTGGGGGAATTTGGCTGCCGGGGCTACGACACCTTCGGTCCCTTCAAGCTGGTGGGCGGCATCGCCAAGGGCCTTCCCAGCCAGGAGGATCTGGAAAACGCCCGGAAGTTTTACGCCTCCATCATTGCGGGGAAATAAGAAGTGAGCCGCCTTAAAAAAGGCGGCTCTTCCTTTTCAATTGCGCCGGCTCACAGGCTGTCGTACTCCGCGTCTGTCACCGGGCCGCACCATTCGGTAGAGGTTTCCTCGCCGGGAACCTCCGCGGCGATGTGGCTGAAGCAGCAGTCCTTCTTGGC
>JAAVHG010000010.1 GCA_014799855.1 Oscillibacter sp. | reverse complement strand
GAATTGCCGGGCATTGGGGCATGGCGGCGGGACTGGCCTCTCAATATGTAAAGGACCACCGGGAACTGTGGATTGTGGACCCCTCCACTTCCGCCGGACGGGAGCTGGGCGAAACTCTGCTCTCGCGGCTGAGCGTGGACCAGCTCAACGCCCGCTTTCTCCACGCCGCCGGAGTCACTCCGGCCAACCTTCTGCAATGGATGCGGGAGGGCTTTAAGCTGCCGGAGGATTTTTCCCAGGAGGAGACCCGGCTGGTGGCGGGAGTCCGCTATGAGATGTCCCTTCGGGCTATGGAGATCACNACCGTCAACTACGTGCTGGCGGAGGACATCGACACCACCTTTATCTCCATCATCAACGACGCCGGCTGCTCCGGCGCCCGGATTACCAACTCCTACGCCCGGGAATACGAGACCGACTACGCCGCCCACATCCTGGGCCGGGTCACGCCCCTTTACGCTACCGACGACATGGAAACCCTCCGGGCCAAGGGCTACAGCGGCGACGACGTGATTGGCCGCTCCGGGGCGGAGGCCGCCTTTGAGGATTACCTNCGGGGCGTGGACGGCCGCCGGATAGTCTCCACCAACAGCGACGGCAAAATTACCGGGGAATACTATNTCACCAATCCCAAACCCGGAAACACCGTGGAACTGACCATTGACCTTACCTTCCAGCAGGCGGTGGANGACATTCTGGCCGCTACCATCCAGGAGATGAACGAGCGGAAGGATCTCAACGAAAACGGTGAGAACGAGACCCGCGGCGCGGGCCTTGCCGTNGTGCGGGTGGGCACNGGAGAGGTGCTGGCCCTGGCCTCTTACCCCACCTACCGGCTGGCCTCCTATCAGGAGGAGTCCAACCAATACAACCAGGACACGGCCCGCCCCCTGTTCAACCGGGCCGCCAGCGGCCGCTACGCCCCCGGCTCCACCTTCAAGCCCCTTGTGGCGGTGGCGGCTCTGGAGGAGGGCGTAACCGACCTGAAAGAGAAAATTATGGACCCCGGCTACTGGGAGTACCCGGACATTGTGGCCGGGACCCAGGCCTGGCGCTGGCACTGCTGGTACCGCCGGGGCCANGGCCGGGAAAACATCGTGGAAGCCATTACCGACTCCTGCAACACGTTTTTCCATGAGATGGGCTACCGNCTGGGCATTGAGACNATGAACGAATACGCCCTGGCTTTCGGCCTGGGGAAGCCCACCGGCATTGAGATCGGCGACAACGCCGGACTTCTGGCGGGNCCNGAGGAGCGGGAGGCCCGCGGCGGCATCTGGTACGGCGGCGACACCGTTCAGGCGGCTATCGGCCAGTCCGACAACCTGTTCACTCCTCTGCAATTGGCCAACTATATCGCTACCCTGGTTTCCGGCGGCGAGCACTATGANGCGCANCTGCTGAAAACCGTAAAGAGCTACGACAACGCGGAGGTNATCGCCGTGGGCAACACCGCGCCCAGTAATATCGTCTCCATCAGCGACAGCACCCTGAATGCCGTCAAGGAGGGCATGCACGATCTGACTACCTCCTCNCTGGCCGGGGCCTTCAGCCGCTGCGTNGTGGACGCGGGCGCGAAAACCGGCACCGTCCAGCTGGGCGCCAACATCACNAACAACGGCACNTTCGTCTGNTTCGCCCCCTATGATGACCCGGAGATCGCCCTGGCNCTGGTGATTGAGCAGGGCAACAGCGGCTCTTATCTGGCCTCCACCGCCGTGGACGTGCTGAACGCCTATTTCACCGCCGGGGAGGAAAGCGCCTCCGTCACCGGCGAAAACCAGCTTCTGCCCTGACNTTTTTTCCAATTNCGCNTTTNCGCGCTTTTTCGGCCGAAGAGGCCGGACCGGGGATCTTCCCCGGTATTTCCACCCGAAGGAGTTTTTTATGTCCGAACCATTCGTTTTTGACCCCCGCTCCTCCCAGTGCAAAACCCCCTATGGGGCCGTCCCCTGCGGGCGGGGGGTCACNTTTCACTGCCGCCCCCTGGCCTCGGAGANCTTCACCCACTGCGCCATCCATATGAAATTNGAGTTTACCCAGTCNGANCGGACCATGGAGCTGCTCTTCCTGGGCTGGGAAGACGGCCGGGCCCATTTCTCCGGAACCGTCACCCTCCCCTCTGANCCGGAGCTGGTGTGGTATCACTTCCACTTTTGGCGGGACGACCGCTCCGGCTGTTCCNTGGACAAAAACGGCTACCGCTGGAANCAGAAAATNGAGCCGTGGCAGATCACCGTCTACCGGGAGAGCCACACTCCCCAGTGGTTCGGCCAGGGGCTGGTGTATCAGATTTTNCCGGACCGCTTCTGCCGCCTNGGNATTCCGGACACCGACGGGATGATCGGAAACCGCTGGGTTCACGAAAACTGGTACGACACCCCGGAGTGGCGGCCCGACGGGGCGGGCATCGTTCACAACCGGGACTTCTTCGGCGGGTCCTTGGCGGGCATCGCCTCCAAGCTGCCNTATCTGGCGGAGATGGGGGTGACTATCCTCTACCTCTGCCCCATTTTTGAGGCCGCNTCCAACCACCGCTATGACACGGCGGACTATGGAACNATCGACCCNATGCTGGGGACNGAGGAGGACTTTCAATCCCTCTGCCGCTCCGCCANGGANCTGGGCATNCGCGTGGTGCTGGACGGCGTGTTCAACCACACCGGCTCCCGCAGCCTCTACTTCAACCAGGACGGCTGGTATCCCACTNTGGGGGCGGCCCAAAGCCAGGACAGCCCCTATTACGGCTGGTTCTCCTTCCATCCCTGGCCTGACAGCTACGATTCCTGGTGGGGCATCCANACTCTGCCCGCCGTTCGGGAGGANAACCCGGNGTATGTGGANTATATTATNGAGAANGAAAACTCCATTGTCCGCCGCTGGCTTCGGGCGGGCGCTTCCGGCTGGCGGCTGGACGTGGCNGACGAGCTGCCGGACTGGTTCATNGAAANGCTCCGCGCCGCCGTGGAGGAAACCGACCCCGACGCCCTGCTTCTGGGGGAGGTGTGGGAGGACGCCAGCACCAAAATCGCCTACTCCCAGNGGCGGAAGTATCTCCTTGGCCGGGAGCTTCACGGGGTTATGAACTACCCCTTCCGGACCGCTCTCCTCTTCTATTTGCGGGAGGGGGACGCGGCCAATTTTCAGGAGGCCATGGAGNCCCTTCGGGAGAATTACCCCCACGACGCTTTTTACTCCGCNATGAANTTCCTGGGGACCCACGACACCCCCCGGATTCTCACCATGCTGGGGGCNGNCCGAACNCCGGANAGCAAGGACGNCCGGGCCGCCTACCGCCTCTCCCNGGAGGAGCGGAACCGGGGGCTGGCGCTGGTNCGGCTGGCGGCGCTGGTTCTCTTNACCTTCCCCGGCGCGCCTACGGTGTACTANGGGGACGAGGTNGGCATGGANGGCTTTGAGGACCCCTTNAACCGGGGCGGCTACGACTGGGATNNCGGGGACCAGGCNCTTCGGGATTGGTTCGTCCGGCTGGGGCAGCTCCGGCAAAGCATAANCCCTNTGCGCNNGGGNGAGCTTCGCTGGCTGTACGCCGCNGGTCCCCTGCTGGCGTTCGCCAGNGAGCTGGACGAGGCCGGNACGGCCACGGTGGTCAANGCCTCCCCCNCCTCCCGCCGTCTGGACCTGCCTTGGTCCGGCGGTCCGNCCCGGTGCCTTTTGACNGGCCAGACCTTCTTTCCGGCGGATGGGCGGCTGTTGCTGGANCTGCCTCCCTACGGCGGGATGCTTCTGGACGGGGCGCGGTAAGGCGGAATTTTCCCAGGGCAATGTTTCACGTGAAACATTGCCCTGGTTTTTTGTCCTTCGGGAGAAAAGTTTTTGGGATTTTCGTCGGTATTTTCCGTTTTTGGCCTTGCACCCCTAAGAAACCCCTGATATAATACCTCTTGTCGGCTATTATCTGATTCTGGAGAATTTCCGGTTCTGGNCCCGCCTCCGGGNGGGATATGCCGGGAGCCGGAAACGGGAAAGTAGGTGCCTCAGTGGCAAAAATCGTTTCAATTGTCAATCAAAAGGGCGGCGTGGGAAANACCACCACCTGCGTCAATCTGTCCGCCGCCCTGACAGAGCTGGGCAAGCGGGTGCTGCTCTGCGACTTTGACCCCCAGGCNAANTCCACNTCCGGCATGGGNGTGGATAANACNGTCTCCAAGGGGATTTATGAGGTCCTCATTGGGGAAGCCCNCGCCAAGGACACCCTGGTCCACACCCGCTTCGGCGANGTGCTGCCCTCCAACAAGGCCCTGGCCGGGGCNGGCATTGAGCTGATCAACATGGACCGCCGGGAGTTTTTACTGCGGGACGCTTTGGAGAGCGTCCGGGAGGAGTACGACTTCCTTCTGGTAGACTGTCCTCCCTCCCTGGAGCTTCTGACCTTNAATGCCCTNTGCGCCGCCGACGCCATTCTGGTGCCGGTGCAGGCGGANTATTTNGCNCTGGAGGGCCTGTCCGATCTGATGAACACCGTCCGCATTGTCCGGCGCTCCCTGAATCCGGGGCTGGATTTGGACGGGGTGCTGCTGACCATGTTCGACGGGCGGACCAACCTCTCNTTGCAGGTGGCNGAAGAGGTTAAGCACTACTTCCCCGGCAAGGTCTACGCCACCGTCATTCCCCGGAATGTCCGCCTCTCCGAAGCNCCCAGCCACGGCAAGCCCATCAACGCCTACGACCGNCTCTCCCGGGGGGCGGAGGCCTACGCGGCTTTGGCGGAAGAATTTTTGAAAAAGCAGCCCGCGTAAAGCCGTTTTCTGTCTGAAACGCGGAAAAACCATTTATACTATATAATTAGGATACCACCCATCCACCGAAAGGAGCAACTTCATGGCAACCAAAAAGCCAAGCGGCTTAGGCCGCGGCCTCGGCGCGCTGCTGGGGGACGACGTATTGAACACCGAAACCACCGGCAGCTTGTCCCTTCCCATCTCCCAGGTGGAAAGCTGTTCCTCCCAGCCCCGGAAGATCTTTGACGAGGAGGCCTTGNCGGAGCTGGCGGANTCCATCCGGGAGCACGGCATCATTCAGCCTCTCACCGTTCGCAAGCTCGCCTCCGGGTACTATCANATCATCGCCGGGGAACGCCGCTGGCGGGCCGCCCGTCTGGCGGGTCTGCGGGAGGTGCCGGTTATCGTCATCGAGGCNGACGACCGCAAGGCGGCGGAGCTGGCCATGATTGAAAACCTCCAGCGGGAGGACTTNAATCCCATGGAGGAGGCCGCCGGNTTCCAGGCCCTGATCGANACCTACCACATGACCCAGGACGAGGCCGCCCAGCGGGTGGGAAAATCCCGCAGCGCCGTNACCAACGCCCTGCGGCTCCTCCATCTGGCTCCCGCCGTGCGGCAGTCGGTGGAAGCNGGCGCTCTCTCCGCCGGACATGCCCGGGCTCTTCTGACCCTCTCNCCCGCCCAACAGGANACCGCCGCCGCCGCTATTATGGCCGGGGGCCTCTCCGTCCGGCAGACGGAGGCTCTGGTTAAGCGGATGGCCACGGAGAAAAAGGAAGCGCCCCCCAAGGANAAGTCCGGNGTGGACTACGCCGCCGAGGCCCAGAAGGATCTGTCTTCCAAGCTGGGGCGCGGGGTAAAAATTGTCACNGGCCGGAAAAAGGGCCGGATTGAGCTGGAATACTANGGAGTAGACGATTTGAANAACCTGCTGGACGCGCTGGCCCTTCTGCGGATGCCGGAGAAAGGAAGCGCCCTATGAAGCTGGAAAAGCGCGGCGGGCAAACCCCGCCTCCCACGGNGGACCCGGCNGACACCCCGCCCNCCGGCGGCAAGAAGCCGGTCATTGTCTACATCCTGATCCTCTTTGTGGTTGCCTTTCTGCTGATGCTCCTGTCNCTGCTNATGCACCAGCANAGCAACACCGTGGCCTTGGGCCAGCAGCTGAACGACTCCATCGCCGCTATAAAGGANGCNCAAAACGCCCAGGAGCGGATCACGGCGCTGGAGCAGGAACTGGAAGAGGCCAANNCCATNGCCCAGCAATTTGCCGACGCCAATGAGACNTCCCGAAACCAGGCCTCNCATGCCCAGTACATTTTGGAGCAAACCCAGGATGCCATGGACTGGTTCTGGCANNTGGACGAGGCCTANNTNCTGGGAGATACCGCCCGCTGNCAAGACATTCTGGCGGAACTCGCAAGAATGGACGGAANCGAAGGTTTAATNNACGAATACCTCACCCCCCANGCGCTGGAGCGGTATGAGGANATTGCCGCATCATTAAGNNCCTCGGATTAACCATCANCCCCAATGTTTCACGTGAAACATTCCCCGCCGCTGGCGGGACACACATATTCAATAAGGAGAACACGCTATGCTGGACATTCGCTTTATCCGGGAAAATCCCGACCTTGTAAAGGAAAACATCAANAAGAAATTTCAAGACNGCAAGNTCCCCCTGGTAGACGAGGTCATCGACCTGGACGCCAAGCGGCGGGCGGCCATNGCCGAGGCGGATCAGCTCCGCTCCAACCGCAACACCCTCTCCAAGCANATCGGCGCGCTGATGGGNCAGGCCAAGAAGGACCCCGCCAAGCTCCAGGAGGCCGAGGCCGTCAAGGCCCAGGTNAAGGAGCAGGCNGACCGNCTNGCNGAGNTGGAAAAGCTGGANGNCCAGCTGGAGGAGGANNTGCACAAACGGATGCTGGTTATNCCCCAGATCATCGACCCNTCCGTCCCCATCGGCAAAGANGACAGCGAGAACGTNGAGGTGGAGCGGTTNGGCGAGGCCAAGACTCCCGATTTCCCCATNCCCTACCACACGGAGCTGATGGAATCCTTTGACGGCATNGACATGGACGCCGCCGGCCGGGTGGCCGGAAACGGCTTCTACTATCTTCTGGGCGACATCGCCCGGCTTCATGAGGCGGTNCTGGCCTACGGCCGGGACTTCATGATCGGCAAGGGCTTTACCTANTGCATCCCNNCCTTCATGATNCANGGCAACGTNGTNGANGGCGTCATGTCCCAGACGGACATGGAGGGCATGATGTACAAGATCGAGGGNGAGGACCTGTACCTCATCGGCACCAGCGANCACTCCATGATTGGCCGCTTTATTGACCAGATCGTCCCGGCGGAAAAGCTGCCCCAGACCCTGACCTCCTACTCCCCCTGCTTCCGGAAGGAAAAGGGCGCCCACGGCATTGAGGAGCGGGGCGTGTACCGTATCCACCAGTTTGAAAAGCAGGAGATGATCGTAGTCTGCAAGCCGGAGGAATCCAAGGACTGGTACGAGAAGCTNTGGCGCTACTCCGTGGAGCTGTTCCGCTCCCTGGACATTCCCGTCCGGCAGCTGGAATGCTGCTCCGGCGATCTGGCAGATTTGAAGGTGAAATCCTGCGACATCGAGGCTTGGTCCCCCCGGCAGCAGAAATTCTTCGAGGTCTGCTCCTGCTCCAACTTGGGCGACGCCCAGGCCCGGCGGCTCCGCATCCGCTATAAGGACGAAAACGGCAAAATGCAGCTGTGCCACACCCTGAACAACACCTGCGTGGCCCCGCCCCGGATGCTGATCGCCTTCCTGGAAAACAACCTTCAGGCGGACGGCTCCGTCCTCATCCCCGAGGTCCTGCGGCCCTACATGGGCGGCAAGGAAAAGCTCACCCCCAAGGCCTGACCTCGAAAAGTTCTCCGCCCGCAAGTTATCACTCGAATAATTGTGAATATGGAGGCCCGCTATGAAAGCAAAACAGCTTCTGTCCCTTCTGCTGGCCCTGGCGCTGACCCTGGCCCTTTCCCTCCCCGCCCTGGCCGCGGAGGAGGACACCGGATTCACCGACATTCAGCCCGGCGACTGGTGTGCGCCCTACGTGAAGGTATGCGCGGATCACGGTCTGATGCGGGGCCTCGGGGACGGGCGGTTCGCCCCCGAGCGGACCCTGACCTCTGTGGAGTGCGCCGTTCTGGCCGTGCGTCTGGCCGATATTCTCCAAGGCGGCGGCGGGAACCTGCCCGCCGCCCCGGAGGACTGGGCCCCGGATTTCTTCACGACGCTGTCCGTGGAGCCGGGAGCCTGGTACCGGGACGCCTGGTACTACGCGGCCAACAACCAACTGGTGCATGTGCTGCCCGCCCGAAATGGAACGGCCACACGGTACGAATTTGCCAATACCCTTTGGCAGGTGGCAGACGCGCCGGAGATCAACCAGATTAAAGTCCTGCCGGACTGCGGTGATTCCCCCGTCCTCGACCTCTATAACTGGGGCATCCTCAACGGAAAAAACAAGTACGGCTCCTTCTGCGGCAAAAGCACACTGACCCGGGCGGAATGCGCCGCCATGCTGGCCCGGGTGCTGGACCCCGGCCTGCGTTTGAAATTTGACCCCTTCCCCGCCCCAGATACCTTCCCCACGGAGGGATACACCCTCACCTACCTGATGGACGGAAAGCCCGACTGCGGCATTAACTATCCCGTCTGCCTGTTCGGTGAGGAGGGAATCATGCTGACCCTGGATGGAAAAAAGCAGCCCTGGCCTGTAACAGGAGGAGTTCCCTCCTCCGGCCTTACCCTCTCAGGAGATTACTGCTACTTCGCTCCGTATGATATCAGCACTCCCGACGACCCTTGGGACTTCCTGGGCGGATTGCTTGACCGAAACGGCAAGTTCATTGTACCCCTGAAAAAAGGACGGNNCCTCACTTACGCCGTAGAGGGCGGGTTTTTCTCCATAGTCAACCCATTCGACGGCACCGNCGAGGTTTGGGAACTGCTGGACGAACAGGGNCNGTTNGTNCGGGANCTGGAAAANATCGNCNAAGACCCNTATGCCGCCTATCCNCCNAAGGNACGGACTCCCTTCCGGGGCATTGAGNCATNTTACGNCANCCANGGNCAGTTTGAGGGAGCCTACTANGTAGACAACACCGGCCTGCCNNTAAGCCAGCACTTCGACTGGGCCAGCTACGTCACCNACGACGGCCAGGGCTTCGTGGGCATANANGGAAAAANCTATCGCATCGAATTTGCGAAATAACACGGAGGTACACAACCCATGANNGAAAAGNCCACAGGGTTCTTNGGAGAATTCAAAACCTTCATCGCCCGGGGAAACGTGATGGACATGGCGGTNGGCGTCATTATCGGCGGNGCNTTCTCCAACATCACCACTTCCCTGATCAACGATATCATCATGCCNATTCTGGGCATCTTCACCGACAGCATCTCCTTCGCGGATCTGGCGGTGAAAATCGGTCCCGCCGTTATCACCTACGGCAACTTCATCCAGGCGGTGCTGAACTTCCTCATCATGGCCCTGGTGGTTTTCTGCCTGGTAANGGCCCTGAATTCCTTCCACCGGAAGAAGGAGGCCGCGCCTCCTCCCCCGCCNCCCGCNCCCTCCAAGGAGGAGCTTTTGCTGGCNGAGATCCGGGATCTGCTGAAAGAACGGANATGATCATTCCGCAGTTAGAACANGGCCTCGCGGCCCTGGGGGTCCAGGCCCCGCCGGAGGCAGTGGAGAAGCTGGACCGCTACGCCCAGCTTCTGCTGGAAAAAAACCAGGTGATGAACCTGACCGCCATCACGGACCCGGATCAGGTGGCCTCCCTCCATATGCTGGACAGCGCCGCATTGCTGAACACAGCGGACCTCCGGGAAAAGCGTCTGGTGGATGTGGGCACCGGGGCCGGATTCCCCGGCATGGTGTTAAAGATCCTCTCCCCCACCCTGGACGTAACCCTGCTGGACAGCCTTGCCAAGCGGCTGGACTGGCTGGAGGAGGTCCGGGCGGAGCTGGGCCTTACCGGGGTCCACACCGTCCACGCCCGGGCGGAGGAATACGCCGCCGGAAACCGGGAGTCCTTCGACATTGCGGTTTCCCGCGCCGTGGCGGCCCTGCCTATGCTGGCGGAGCTGTGCCTTCCCCTGGTAAAGGTGGGAGGCGTGTTCCTGGCAATGAAGTCCGTGGACTCCGGCGAAGAACTGGCGGCGGCAGGCCGGGCCATCCAGATTTTAGGAGGCCGGGTAGAGGAACAGGCGGACTACGCCATCCCGGGAACAGAGATACGGCACCGGGTCATTGTGATCCGAAAGGCCGAAAGGACCCCGGAAAAATACCCCCGCGCCTTCGCCAAAATTAAAAAACGCCCTCTGGCATAGGCGTTTTCGCCAAAAGAACCCTCACATTTGTCCTATAATTGCGGGTACAGTTCCCGATTTTTAGAGGAATTGACAAAATCACGGGAATTTTCCTCCATCACTTGCGCATTTCCCCATCAATTGTGTTATAATAAGCGCAGAGCGCTTATTATAACGATTCAAACCCTCGCCGCAACGGCCCGGAGGCCTGCAACAGAAGAACCGCAGAGCGCTTATTACACGGCTGCTCCCCGCGCTGCAGAAGCCGAAACAGGCAGACCTCTGCCCCGTATCCGCCGCGGTCCGTGGCGGGCAGGAAGAGCTTCAACCGCCAGGGTTGAACGTGATAAAAAGGAGGCGGGTCTATGTCCAGCGGCGGCCAATGTATTGCCGTGGTATCCGGCAAAGGCGGCACCGGCAAAACCTCTCTGGTCTCCTGCGCCGGGACCTCCCTGGCCCTGATGGGGCGGCGGGTGCTGTGCCTGGACTGCGACGTAGGCCTTCGGAATCTGGATCTGGCGCTGGGCCTCACCGACAAGGCCCTGATGGATTTTTCCGACGTGGCCCAAGGCCGCTGTTCCCTGGATTCCGCTGTGGTAGAGCATCCCAAGGCCCCCGGCCTCTTTCTGCTGACGGCCCCGGTGCGAAGCCGCCGGCCTGTGGCACAGGAGGAGATGGCCGCGCTGCTGGACACCATCCGGAGCCAGTTTGACTACTGCCTGCTGGACGCTCCGGCGGGACTGGGATACGGCTTCCAGCTGGCGGCGGCAGGGGCGGACCGCTGCATTGTGGTCACCACCGCCGACGCCTCCTCTCTGCGGGACGCCCAGCATACGGTGATGGAGCTTCACCGCTTCCCCGGCGGGTCCCTGCACCTGGTGGTAAACCGGGTGCGGCGGAAAATGCTCCGCCAGCTCCACGCCACCATCGACGACGCTATCGACCGGGCGGGCCTGCCCCTTCTGGGGGTGGTGCCGGAGGACGACGCCCTCTCCCTCTCCATGAACCAAGGGGTCCCGCTGCCCCTCACCTCCAGCCAGGGCGCGTCCCTGGCCTACCGGAATATCGCCAAACGCCTCCAGGGGGAGCGAGTCCCTCTGGCGCGGATTAAATAAAAGAAAGGAGCCAGATATGAATATTGCCCTGATGGCCCACGACAACAAGAAGGAGCTCATGGTCCAATTCTGCAGCGCGTACGCAGGCATCCTCTCCCGGCATCATATCTACGCCACCAACACCACCGGGCACATGGTCGCCGACGCAACCGGCCTGGACGTTCACTGCTTTTTGACCTACGCCCACGGCGGCAGCCAGCAGATCGGCGCGCGCATCGCTTACAACGAATTCGATCTGGTTTTGTTCTTCAACGATCCCGCCTGCGAGGAGCGGGCAGACGAAATCTCCTACATCTCCCGGCTGTGCGACCAAAACAACATCCCCTTTGCCAGCAACATCGCCACGGCGGAAATGCTGGTACTGGGCTTGGCGCGAGGGGATTTGGACTGGCGGTGCATTGTCAACCCCTCCACAAAACCCATTGCGTGATTTTCCGCGGCTTACGCCGGGGGGAGGCTTCGGGCTCCCCCTTTTCCATGTCCATTTTTTCAAGACAATTCCCGGCGCTTTGCCCGGCCAGAAATAAAAAAGGAGTCAATCCCCTATGTCCACAAAAAAAGTTTCCCCCCGGACCCTGTCCGGCTTTATGGAACTCCTTCCCGCCCCCCAGCGGCAGATGGAGCGCATGATGGAAATCCTCCGCCAGACCTACGGCCTTTATGGCTTCACCCCCCTGGACACCCCGGTTATCGAGTCCAGCGAGGTCCTGCTTGCCAAGGGAGGCGGCGAGACGGAAAAGCAGATCTACCGCTTTCAGAAGGGCGACGGGGATCTGAGCCTCCGCTTTGACCTGACCGTCCCCCTGGCCAAATACGTGGCCCTCCATTACAACGACCTGACCTTCCCCTTCCGCCGCTACCAGATCGGCAAGGTGTACCGGGGAGAGCGGGCCCAGCGGGGCCGGTTNCGGGAGTTCTATCAGGCGGACATCGACGTTATCGGCGACNGCCAGCTGAGCATNGTCAACGAGGCGGAGATCCCCGCCATNATCTACCGGACCTTCTCCGCCCTGGGCNTGAAGCGNTTCCAGATCCGGGTGAACAACCGGAAGATTCTGGGCGGCTTTTACCAGATCCTCCACTGGGACCACCGGGCGGAGGACATCATGCGCATCGTCGATAAGCTGGACAAGATCGGNCCCGANAAGGTGGGGCTGATGCTCTATGACGAGGTGGGCATGGACGAGGACGCTGTGGGCGAGGTGATGAAATTCATTGCCCTCAAAGGCAGNAATGATCAGGTTCTCCGTGCCCTGGAGGANTACCGGGGCCAATGTCCCACCTTTGACCAGGGCCTGGACGAGCTGAACACCGTGACCCGNTATCTGGCCGACTTCGGCGTCCCGGCGGAGAATTTCGCCGTGGANCTGACNATNGCCCGCGGGCTGGACTACTATACCGGCACCGTTTACGAGACCACCCTCCTGGANCACCCGGAAATCGGCTCNATCTGCTCCGGNGGNCGGTACGACAATCTGGCGGAGTATTACACCAACAAGCAGCTCCCCGGCGTGGGCATCTCCATCGGNCTGACCCGCCTCTTCTACGTGCTGCAGGAGCAGGGCTACCTGAACCCGGAGATGAACACCGCCCCGGCGGACGTGCTGATTCTNCCNATGACNGAGGACCTGTCCCCCGCCATCGCCCTGGCNACCAGCCTCCGCCAGTCGGCGGTCCGGNCCCAGGTCTACACGGAAAACAAAAAGTTCAANCAGCGGATCTCCTACGCCGACAAGCTGGGGATACCCTANGTNGTCTTCCTGGGAGAGGACGAGATCGCCCAGAACAAGGTGACNTTGAAGAACATGCGCACCGGAGATCAGAAGCTGCTTTCGGCGGACGAGGCCCGGGAGGAGATTCTCCGTTTTCTGGGCCAGGACGGCGCCGCCTCCCCCATCCGGGAGCCGGAAGGCGGGGCGAGCGATTCCTATAAGTAAAGATTTCGCAGTATAATACCATTTGTACAGGAGGTGGCCCGGTGAAGCTATGGTTTCGGCGGCACAAGAAAGCCGCCTATTTGGGCCTGCTGATTCTGGCGGAGGCCTGGTGCCTGTGGTACTCCCGGCCAGTGGACATCCATTTCCTGATGGGAAACCAGAAAGCGGCGTACATGAGCGCTTCCATATGGCCGCAATCCGATTTTCCGAACCTGACTCAGAAAAACCTGGATTTCACCGCCGGGACGCTTGAAATGGAGGCCTTGACGAAGCGGCTGGAAGCCCTCCGCTTCCACCGCTCCCCCCTGGAACCTTTGCTCCGTGTGTTCCCGTCCGGAAACCGCGCTTCCGTGGTGGACCCGGAACAGGACTATCATATCTACCTCGCTGCCTATACCGAAGACTACGGCCTGCTAACCCAGATTGAATTTTCCATTGACCAATGGTCTTACGGGCCGGCCGCCAGCCTGCCCCTCTACCTCTCCCGCGGCCAGGAACAGGGGCGGGAGCTGGGGGCGTTTCTGTGGGAAATAACGCAAAAATCTGATTCCAATTCGTAATATACATATCTGCTCATCCTATATATCATCATAAATTCACCGTTCAACGGGAAAGGAAGCCGATACTATGACACAAAACCGCACCCATACCTGCGGCGAGCTTCGTCTTGCCGACGCCGGGAAAGAGGTCAAACTCTCCGGCTGGATGGAGAACATCCGCGCCGTCAGCGCAAACCTGGCCTTTATTGTCCTCCGGGATTTCTACGGCACCACGCAAATCGTCGCCGAGACCGAGGAAATGGTCAACGCCTTCAAGGCCATCAACAAGGAGTCCACCATCAGCGTGGAGGGAACCGTCCGGGATCGGGACAGCAAAAATCCCAAGCTGCCCACCGGCGACATTGAAATCGTCCCGGAGACGGTGACGGTCCTGGGCCGCTGCCAGCACAACGAGCTTCCCTTCCCTATCAACCGCAGCCGGGAGGCCGACGAGTCCCAGCGGCTGAAATACCGCTATCTGGACCTCCGCAATCCGGCGGTGAAAAGCAACATCGTTCTCCGGTGCCAGGTGGTCTCCGCCATCCGGCAGGCTATGACGGACCACGACTTTTTGGAGATCACCACCCCCATCCTCACCGCCTCCTCCCCGGAGGGGGCCCGGGACTATCTGGTCCCCGCCCGGAACCATCCGGGGAAATTCTACGCCCTGCCCCAGGCCCCCCAGCAGTTCAAGCAGCTGCTGATGACCTCCGGCTTTGACCGCTACTTCCAGATCGCTCCCTGCTTCCGGGACGAGGACGCCCGGGCGGACCGCTCTCCCGGCGAGTTCTACCAGCTGGACATGGAAATGGCCTTCGCCTCTCAGGAGGACGTGTTCACCGTCATTGAGGACGTGCTCCCCCCCATTTTCGCCAAATACGGCAAATACAGCACCGCCTCCTCCGCCCCCTTTAAGCGCATCCCCTATCTGGAGGCCATGGAAACCTACGGCACGGACAAGCCCGATCTGCGCATCGACCTGACGGTCACCGACGCCACGGAGCTGCTGTCCGGCTGCGGCTTCGGCCCCTTCGAGGGCCAAACGGTGAAGGCGGTAGTGGTGTCGGACTTCGAGGGCACCCGGAAGCAGATCGACAAGCTGTGCGCCGACGTGGAGGTCCAGTCGGGCAGCAAGGCCTATTGGTTCCGCTGTGACGAAAAGGGTGAGATCGCCGGCGGCATCGCCAAGTTCATCCAGCCCATCAAGGACGCGGTTACCGCCGCCCTGGACCTNAAGCCCAACACCTTTGTGGCCCTGTCCGCCGGAGCGAAGGGCGCGGCCCAGAAAACGGCGGGCGTGCTGGTGAANACGCTGGGCGCCTTCTGCCCCGGCCACTTCCAAAAGGAGCAGTACGCCTTCTGCTGGATTGTGGACTTCCCCATGTANGAAATCGGGGAGGAGTCCGGCGNGCTGGAGTTCTGCCACAACCCCTTCTCCATGCCCTCCGGCGGATTGGAGACGGTAGAAAAGGCCGTCCAGGGAGAAATCGANCCNCTCAGCATCACCGCCGACCAGTACGACCTGGTGTGCAACGGCGTGGANCTCAGCTCCGGCGCGGTGCGGAACCACGACCCGGAGATCATGGTCAAGGCATTCCGGATGGTGGGCCTGGGCGANGAGGACGTAAAGGCNAAATTCCCCGCCATGTACAACGCCTTCACCTATGGCGCNCCGCCTCACGCGGGCATCGCCCCCGGCGTGGACCGGATGGTGATGCTGCTGGCAGGCGAGGAGTCCATCCGGGAGATCATTCCCTTCCCCATGAACAAAAANGCCCAGGACGTGATGATGAGCGCCCCCAGCGAGGTGACGCAGAAGCAGCTGGANGAGCTGCACATCGCNCTGGTGAAGCCCCAGGAGAATTAAATGGAAACGGAAAAGCTCTATTATCAGGACGCCTTTTTGCGGGAATTCCCCGGAACCGTCCTCAGCTGCGAGGCGGCGGGGGACGCTTGGAAGGTGGTTCTGGATCAGACCGCCTTTTATCCGGAGGGCGGCGGNCAGCCGGCGGATCACGGCACGCTGGGCCCCGCCCATGTGGTGGACGTGCACGAAAAGGACGGCGTTATCTATCACACCTGTGATCAGCCTCTGNCCCCCGGCGGTTTTGTCACCGGCGCCATCGACTGGGCCCGGCGGTTNGACCACATGCAGCAGCACTCCGGGGAACACATCCTCAGCGGCATCCTCTGCGACACCTTCCACTGNGACAACGTGGGCTTCCACCTGGGAGCCGACACCGTNACNATNGACTACAACGCGGACATCTCCTGGGAACAGGCCCTGGANGCGGAGNCCAAGGCCAACCGGATCATCTGGGAAAACCGGGAGGTGGAGATCGCCTATCCCTCCCCGGAGGAACTGGANGCCCTGGATTACCGCAGCAAAAAGGCCCTCACCGGGCAGGTGCGCATCGTCACCTTCCCGGAGGCCGACTGCTGCGCCTGCTGCGGCACCCACGTNGCCCAGGCGGGGCAGGTGGGCCTGGTGAAGGTGCTCTCCNGCCAGAANTTCCGGGAGGGNGTCCGTATGGAAATCCTCTGCGGACGGCGGGCCCTGGCGTATCTCTCCCAGGTCTACAGCCAGGCCCGGACCGCCGCCCAGCGGCTCAGCGTGAANCCCACGGAAACCGCCGCCGNNGTAGANCGGCTGGAAGGAGAGCTGGCCGCCCTGAAAACGCGGACCNCCCANTTGGANGAGCGGGTTTTCGCCGCCATGGCCCAGGANAACACGGGCAAGGGNAACGTCCTTCTNTTTGAAGAGCCCATGCGGCCGGACAGCGTGCGCCGTCTGGCGGACGCCGTGTCCAAGACCTGCGGGGGCCTTGCCGCCGTCTTCGCCGGAGAGGGGACCCAGTTCGCCTATGCCCTGGTCCGGGCAGACGGCGGGGACATCGCCCCTCTGGTCAAGGCCATGAACACGGCCCTCCACGGCCGGGGCGGCGGGCGGAACGGCTTCGCCCAGGGCAGCGTTCAGGCGGGCCGTGAGGAAATCGCGGACTTTTTCCAGCNTCAGGAGGCGGCCCCATGACCTACGTACTGGTGGAATGGAACCACGACGAGGAGGACGAGCCCTATCAGATTTACTCGGAGCTGGACGGCTCCCGCCGGGAGACGCGGAAGGTGGAGTTTTACAAAAACGGCCTGATTTTCTCCTACGGCGCGGAGCGGGGCAATTTTGACGCCCTGGCGGACGCTCCCTTTCCGGAGGACCTCCGGTCCATCGGCCTGGAAAACCCGGACATGACCGCCAAAAGCATCTCTCCCGCCCACTTTTTCGAAATTTGGAACCAGGCTCAGGAGCGCCCCGACGGGTTTATGGGCATGTTCTTCTGAACAAGCAGGCAANACATAAAGAGGAGGCGTTCCCTTTGGATATGGTTCATCCCGTATTCGGGTTATTGGAGCTGGACGATCTGGACCGGCCCGCCGCAATCCAGCCGATCCGGTTCGCGGGGCGGGAAAGAGAGATCAAAATCTCCTTTGAGGACGGGGAAATCCCTGAAACGTACAGCCTGACATACGCCGCCCTGACGGAAAAGCTGGACAGCATTGCGCCGGACATTCTGCGGGCCATCCTGAACTACCAGCACGAGCACTATCACGACAGCGGCCACACGGAGGAGTTTCCCTGTTTTGAAACGGCCGCCGATGTTTCAGCCCATACGGAGCTTTTTGAAATTTCCCTGCGAAGCGGGCNCCCCGGCTCCGCCGGTCTCCGCGGTGAAACCGCAGATCATGGAGAACCGGGGCGGTACGCGGTTCTGCTGTTCAGCGCGGAATGGGTTGGCGACGATTATGGCGTTTTAAGCGTGGCCCTGGCCGANGAACAAGTGGTCTGCGTCACGGATCAAGCCATNACCGAATAAAAATCAGAGCGGCAGGGTCNNNGACCCTGCCGCCCTTCATTCCATATTNCTTTTAATAGGCCAGCTTTTCCGCNAGATAGTTCTTCAGCTGANCNATGGGAATCCGGACCTGGTCCATGGTGTCCCGGTCCCGGACGGTNACGCAGTTATCCCCGGCCTTCTCCNCNTCNCCCACGGTGTCNAANTCCACGGTNACGCAGTAGGGAGTGCCNATNTCGTCCTCCCGGCGGTAGCGCTTGCCGATGGAGCCNGTGTCGTCGTANTCCACCATCCACTCCTTGGCCAGCTCCTGCTGGATCTCCCGGGCCTTATCGCCCAGCTTCTTGGACAGGGGCAGAACCGCCGCCTTGAAGGGNGCCAGGGCCGGATGGAAGTGCAGGACCGTGCGCACGTCGTTCTTGGCGGGNTCCACCACTTCCTCGTCGTAGGCCTCAATGAGGAAGGCCAAAGCCACGCGGTCCGCGCCAAGAGACGGNTCGATGACNTANGGGATGAACCGTTCGCCGGACTCCTGGTCGAAATAGGTCTGGTCCTTGCCGGAGGTGGTCTGGTGGGCGTTCAGNTCGAANTTGGTGCGGCTGGCCACGCCCCACAGCTCGCCCCAGTCGGTGAAGGGGAAGGCGTACTCNAANTCGGTGGTGGCGTTGGAGTANTGGCTCAGCTCNTCNNGCTCGTGGTCCCGGAGGCGCANNTTCTCCGCNTTCATNTTGAGGCCCAGGAGCCACTCGTGGCAGAACTTTTTCCAATANGCGAACCATTCCANCTCCGTGCCGGGCTTGCAGAAGAACTCCAGCTCCATCTGCTCAAACTCGCGGGTGCGGAAGGTNAAGTTGCCGGGGGTNATCTCGTTGCGGAAGGACTTGCCGATCTGGCACACGCCGAAGGGCAGCTTCCGCCGGGTGGTCCGCTGNACNTTCTGGAAGTTGACNAANATACCCTGGGCGGTCTCGGGCCGCAGGTAGACGGTGTTTTTCGCGTCCTCGGTAACGCCCTGGAAGGTCTTGAACATCAGGTTAAACTGGCGGATGTCCGTCCAGCTGTGCTTGCCGCAGGTGGGGCAGGCGATCTGNTGCTCCTCAATNAANTNCTTCATCTGGCTTTGGCTCATGGCNTCCACGCTNTGGCCCAGGTCGAAATTGTTCTNCTGGCACCAGTCCTCNATCACCTTGTCCGCCCGGAACCGCTCGTGGCACTCNTTGCAGTCCATCAAGGGATCGGAGAAGCCGCCTACATGGCCGGAGGCCACCCACACCTGGGGGTTCATCANAATGGCGGCGTCCAGGCCCACGTTATAGGGGTTCTCCTGGACGAATTTTTTCCACCAGGCCTTTTTNATNTTGTTTTTCAGCTCCACNCCCAAGGGGCCGTAGTCCCANGTGTTGGCNANGCCGCCNTAGATNTCGCTGCCGGGGAAGATGAACCCCCGCCCTTTGCACAGGGAGACGATTTTTTCCATGCTCTTTTCCTTGTTGTTCATACTGCACTCCTTTTATCAAAATGAAATAGAAAACAAAAACCGCCCCAAGCCTTTCGGCTCAGGGCGAACGTACAACAGTCCGCGGTTCCACCTGAATTTCCCCATAAGGGGACACTCTGACCCNATAACGGCGGGGACCGGCGGGGCATTGCCTCCCCGCGGCTTCCGGGCGCCTTCTCCCCCTGTCCCGGTAGGGCTCGCACCAGCCGCCCTCTCTCTTCGCCGGGACCGTGGAGGGATACTGTTCCCGTTCACAGCCTTTTCNTGATTGAATGCCACTGTATCATGTTTTTTCCGGAATGTCAAGGGCAAATCTCCCTTTACAAACAGTATCATATTTGCTAAACTATACCTCACGTATAGAAAAGAGATAAAGGAGATCACTATGGCCTCTGAATTTTCCCGCACTCTGTCCCTTCTGCGGCAGGAACGGGGCGTCAGCCAGCGCACCGCCGCCAAGGATCTGGGCATCTCCCAGGCTCTGCTGAGCCACTACGAAAACGGCATCCGGGANCCNGGCCTCCCCTTTGTGGTGANGGCCTGCGACTATTACCACGTCTCCGCCGACTTCATCCTGGGCCGCACCCTCTCCCGGGAGGGCAGTATGCTGACCTCCGANGAGGTGCTGAACGCCGCNGAGCCGGGGAACGTCTTACAGGGCAGCATTATGGCCGCCCTGCAAAGCAAGCTCCTCTCCGGCGCGNNAGGGGTGCTGTTCGGCCTCCTGGGAAAGCTGGGGGACAAAGCCGCCATCAACGCCGCGGCCGCCTACCTGTCCGGNGCGGTGTACCAATTNTACCGCCACCTCTACCGCTCCGCCGGGGCCAACGAGACNTANTTCTCCCTGGACCCCGCCGCCTTCACCATGGGCCTTGCCGGGGCGGANATGAAGCTCTCCGAAACCGCCTACGCCAAGGCTCTCCGCACCCAGGCGGCCCAAAAAGCGGAGTTTCCCGATCTCAGCCCACAGTCCTTAAAGGACGCCTACCCCGGCCAATGCCAAAGCCTGACCCAGATCCTCAGCNCCACCGACGCCCGCCTCAGCGGCCTGCTGNATACCGCCCCCGGCGGCGGGAAAGAGGGGAAAAAATAAAGGCCCGGCCAGGAAATCAANCCCCGCANGACCCCCGCGCGGAAACTTTTTCCACAATTTCATGATTTTGATACCCGACGGAGGTATTTTTCTATGGTAAATCAAAGCAACATCCGAAACTTNTCCATCATCGCCCATATCGATCACGGCAAGTCCACCCTGTCGGACCGGCTGATCGAAAAATGCGGCGCCGTCTCCCAGCGGGAGATGGAAAGCCAGCTTCTGGACAACATGGANCTGGAACGGGAGCGGGGCATCACCATCAAGGCCCGGGCCGTCCGCNTNNNCTANNAGGCCGCCGANGGNGAGACCTACNNCCTGAACCTCATCGACACCCCNGGCCANGTGGACTTNAACTACGAGGTCNNCCGNTCCCTGGCNGCCTGCGAAGGAGCGGTGCTGGTGGTGGACTCCACCCAGGGCGTGGAGGCCCAGACTTTGGCCAATACGTACCTGGCCATGGAACACGATCTGGAAATCCTTCCGGTATTCAACAAAATCGACCTGCCCGCCGCAGATCCCGCCAAAGCCAAGCAGGAGGTGGAGGACATCATCGGACTCCCCGCCATGGACGCCCCGGAAATCTCCGCCAAAATGGGCGTGAATATCGACGCGGTGTTGGAGGACATAGTAAAAAACGTCCCGCCTCCCTCCGGCGACCCCAGCGCCCCCTTAAAGGCCCTGATCTTTGACAGCCAGTACGACAGCTACCGGGGGGTCATCGTTTACATGCGGCTGATGGAGGGCTCCCTCCGGGTGGGGCAGACGGTGAAGATGATCGCCTCCGGCGCGTCCTATCAGGTGCTGGAATGCGGCCACCTGCTGCCCCTGGGCATGGAGCCCTGCGACAGCCTCCAGGCCGGCGAGGTGGGCTATTTCACCGCCAGCATCAAAAACGTGAAGGACACCCGGGTAGGCGACACCGTTACCGACGCTCAGAACCCCACGGCGGAGGCCCTTCCCGGCTACCGGCCCGTTCAATCCATGGTCTACTGCGGCATCTACACGGAGGACGGGTCCAAATACCCGGATCTGCGGGACGCCTTGGAAAAACTGCAATTGAACGACGCCTCCTTGTCCTTTGAGCCGGAGAGCTCCGTGGCTCTGGGCTTCGGCTTCCGCTGCGGCTTTTTGGGGATGCTCCACATGGAGGTCATCCAGGAGCGGCTGGAGCGGGAATTTGACCTGGACCTGGTGACCACCCTCCCCTCCGTCATTTACCACGTGTACAAATCCGACGGCAGTATGGTGAAGGTGGACAACCCCCACAACTACCCGGACCCCGCCTCTATCGAGCGGGCGGAGGAGCCCTACGTCAAGGTGTCTATCATCTCCCCTAACGACTATGTGGGCAACATTATGCCCATGTGCCAGGANCGNCGGGGGGAGTTNAAGGANATGCAGTANCTGGACACCCANCTGGTGGANNTCCANTACCANATGCCCCTGAANGAGATNATCTACGACTTTTTCGACACNCTNAAGGCCAANACCNNGGGNTACGCCTCCCTGGACTACGAGCTGNNCGNNTACCGNCCCNNCGANCTGGTGAAGGTGGACCTGCTNCTCAACGGCGNNCAGGTGGACGCNCTNAGCTTCATCGCCCACNNGGACAAGGCNTATCCCCGNGCCCGGNNGCTGTGCGANAAGCTGAAGGAGAACATNCCCCGCCAGCTNTTCGAGGTGCCCATCCAGGCGGCCATCGGCGGCNGGNTNATCGCCCGNGANACGGTAAAGGCCATGCGNAAGGACGTGCTGGCCAAGTGCTACGGCGGCGACATCACCCGGAAGAAGAAGCTGCTGGAAAAGCAGAAAGAGGGCAAGAANAAAATGCGGTCCNTGGGAACCGTACAGATCCCCACAGAGGCGTTTCTCGCCGTCCTCAAGCTGGATGAATAACGCGTATAGAAAACGNGGGCCTGCTGTTTTTGACGGCGGGCCCTCGTTTCNCGCGTNCATCCGGCCCAGCTCTNACNGTCGAGCCCGGTTCCGGCGGCGCCTCCTTTGAAGTATTTTCCTCCATAGCCAGCAAACTTAAAAAGGAACAAAGACGCTTTTACTNTNCCAATTATATNATACAGGNGAGGCCCGGTCTTGCNGGGAAAAAGGTGAACCTTTCCCGCCAAATCCGGCGGCGGTTTTGCAAAACGCACAAAAAGAGGGGAGCCTTTTCCCAAAAAGTCTATGGGAAAAACTGTCGGAAACAATTGACGGATGGGGAAAAACCTCTCATAATAAGCTAGATATGGTTTAAGATGGATGTAATGCGGCTAAAACAGGAGGAAGACATGAAAAAAGGCTATTTGGTCTTACAAAACGGCCGGGTGTTTGAGGGCTTCCGCTTCGGCGGACCGGCGGACGCCGTGGGAGAGCTGGTGTTCACCACCGGCATGTGCGGCTATCTGGAAACCCTGACGGACCCCAGCTACGCGGGGCAGATCGTCACCCAGACCNANCCCCTTATCGGCAACTANGGCGTGATCCCCGAGGATTTCGAGGGAGCGTGCCACGTAAAGGGCTACGTGGTCCGGGAATGGTGCCAAGAGCCCTCCAACTTCCGCTGCCAGGGGGATTTGGACAGCTTTNTNAAGGAGCGGAACGTCCCCGGCCTCTGGGGCGTGGACACCCGGGAGCTGACCCGGATTCTCCGGGAGTCCGGCGTGATGAACGCGGCTATCTGCGATCAGGTCCCGGAGGACCTTACNCCGGTNAAGGCCTACGCCGTCCGGGGCGTGGTGGAAGCCGTCACCCGCAAGNCCCCCTTTGTCTTCCCCGCCCAGGGAGAGACCCGCTTCCGGGTATCCCTGATNGATTACGGCGCGAAAAACAACATCATCCGGGAGCTCCAGAAGCGGGGCTGCGCCGTCACNGTTTTCCCCGCCAACGCCCCGGCGGAGACCATCCTGGGCTCCGGNGCCGACGGGGTCATGCTCTCCAACGGCCCCGGGGACCCGGCGGAAAACNTCTATCAGATTGAGCAGATNAAAAAGCTCCTGGGGCAGATCCCCCTGTTCGGCATCTGCCTGGGCCACCAGCTGACCGCCCTGGCCGCCGGCGGNACCACCTTCAAGCTGAAATACGGCCACCGGGGNGTGAACCAGCCCGTCCGGGACCTGAACGGCGTCCGGACCTACATCACCAGCCANAACCACGGCTACGCCGTGGANTCCCAAAGCCTCCCCGCCGGAAAGGTCTCCTTCGCCAACGCCAACGACGGCACCTGCGAGGGGGTGGATTANCCCGCCCTCCGGGCCTTTACCGTCCANTTCCACCCGGAGGCCTGCTCCGGGCCCAAGGATACATCCTTCCTCTTTGACCGCTTTATCAACCTGATGAAAGGAGGCGACCTGTAATGCCGCTGGATACCAGCATCAAGAAGGTCCTGGTCATCGGCTCCGGCCCCATCGTCATCGGACAGGCCGCCGAATTTGACTACGCCGGGGCCCAGGCCTGCCGGATTCTGAANGANGCCGGGGTCAACGTGGTCCTGTGCAACTCCAACCCCGCCACCATTATGACGGACCAGGCCATGGCGGATGAAATCTACCTGGAGCCCCTGACCCCCGCCTCCATCAAGCGGATCATCAAAAAGGAGCGGCCCGACTCCATTCTGGCGGGCCTGGGNGGCCAGACGGGCCTGACCCTGGCCATGCAGCTGGACAAGGAGGGCTTTTTGGAGCAGGAGGGCGTCCGCCTNCTGGGCACCGACGCCGCCGCCATCTCCCGGGCCGAGGACCGNGANCTGTTCAAGGAGGCCATGGCGGAGATCGGCCAGCCGGTCATCGCCTCGGACATNGCCGANACNGTGGAGGGNGCNCTGGACGTNGCCCGGCGGATCGGCTATCCCGTCATNGTCCGTCCCGCCTTTACCCTGGGCGGCGCGGGCGGNGGCGCGGCCAAGGATGAGGCGGAGCTTCGCGTCATTGCCCAGACGGGCCTGGANGCCTCCCCCATTACCCAGGTTTTGATTGAAAANGCCATNTTNGGCTGGAAGGAAATCGAGTTTGAGACCATGCGGGACAGCGTGGGCAACGTCATCGCCGTCTGCTCCATGGANAACCTGGACCCGGTGGGNGTCCANACNGGGGATTCTATTGTGGTGGCCCCCACCCAGACCCTGGCGGACCGGGAGTTTCAAATGCTCCGCTCCGCCTCTCTGGACATCATCGCCCATCTGGGCATCGTGGGCGGGTGCAATGTGCAGCTGGCCCTGAACCCCGGCAGCTTTGAGTACGCCGTCATCGAGGTAAACCCCCGGGTGTCCCGGTCCTCGGCTCTGGCCTCCAAGGCCACCGGCTATCCCATCGCCAAGATCACGGCGAAGATCGCCCTGGGCTACACCCTGGACGAAATCAAAAACGACATCACCGGCAAAACCTGCGCCTGCTTTGAGCCTACGCTGGACTACATTGTGGTGAAAATGCCCAAGTGGCCCTTTGACAAGTTCGCCGACGCCTCCCGGACCCTGGGTACCCAGATGAAGGCCACCGGCGAGGTCATGTCCATCGCCCCCGGCTTTGAAATGGCCCTGATGAAGGCCGTCCGGGGCGCGGAAATTGGCATGGACACCCTGAACCGCCCCTACAAGGGCAAGACCCCCCTCCGGGAGCGGCTGGAGCGGGTGGACGACCGCCGCCTCTTCACCATCTTCGAGGCCCTGAAAGCCGGGTACTCCATCGATGAGATCCATGACATCACGAAAATCGACCGCTGGTTCCTGGCCAAGCTGCGGAATCTGGCGGAATTTGAGACAAAACTCGCCCAAAACGGCCTGACGGCGGAGAACTACGAAACCGGCAAGCGGCTGGGCTATCCCGACGACGCCCTGCTCCGCCTCTCCGGGGCGGAAGCCCTGCCGGGAGAGGCCAAAACCGCCGTGTACAAAATGGTGGACACCTGCGGCGCGGAGTTCGACGCGGAGACCCCCTATTTCTACTCCTCCTTTGACCAGTTCTGCGAGTCCCGGGCCTTCCCCCGGTCCGGGAAGCCGGTGATTATGGTGCTGGGCTCCGGCCCCATCCGCATCGGCCAGGGCATCGAGTTCGACTACTCCTCCGTCCACTGTGTCTGGACCCTGAAAGAGCTGGGCTATGAGGTGGTCATTGTCAACAACAACCCGGAAACCGTCTCCACCGACTACGACACCGCTGACCGCCTCTACTTCGAGCCCCTCTGCCCGGAAGATGTAATGCACATCATCCAGGCGGAGAATCCCGTGGGGGTTGTGGTGGCTTTCGGCGGCCAGACCGCCATCAAGCTGACTAAGTTCCTGGACGGCCGGGGCATCCAGATTCTGGGCACCTCCGCCGAGTCCATCGACATGGCGGAGGACCGGGAACGGTTCGACGAGCTTTTAGAGCGCTTCCACATCAAGCGGCCCCAGGGCCGAGGCGTTCTGGGCATGGAGGAGGCCCTGGAAACCGCCCACGAGCTCGGCTATCCGGTGCTGCTCCGCCCCAGCTACGTCA
>JAAVHG010000009.1 GCA_014799855.1 Oscillibacter sp. | reverse complement strand
ATTTTCTCTTTGGTTGCGCCAAAGAGAAAACGGGCCGTGGACGGTCCAAAAGAGAAACCGCTTGCGCGCTTGGACTGCCTTGCAAGCCGGGTATGTCTTTGGGCCGCGGCGTGGTGCGGGCGGGGGGTTTGGAGGTTGATGATATCCTTTCCTCTATTTGTGCTGACGCCTCTGTTAGATCATCGAAATGCTCTTGTCTATCGGTTGTGGAAATGGGTTTCCTTGTGGGGCCTGACCTCCTGGTCAGGCCATTCCATAGGGATAGGAATGCACTACCCCTTGCGGGTACTGGGCAGGCCATTTCCATAGGGCTTGGAATGCACTACTCTTTATGGGTGCTGGTCAGGCTAACCTTTAAGATTTTTGGATGCACCTCATTGCTCAAGTTTTCCCTTTAGCGAAACAGCTTTACGGGTCCTCCCGCCATAGGGGCATGCTCATACATCTTGGGCCGCCCCGGCCCCGGCTTAGCTCGGCGCTGGGGATGGTGTGAATCTTGATTCCCGCCTCCTCCAAGGATCGGTTGGTGACGTAATTGCGGGAATAGACCACCACTTCGCCGGGGGCAATCGCCAGGGTGTTGCTGCCGTCGCTCCACTGTTCACGGGCGGCGTCGATTTCGCTGCCCTGGCCGCAGGGGATGAGGGTCACGCTGTCCAAATGCAGGTGCTCCTTCAAAATCTCCTCCAAGCGGCCCTCCTCCTGGCGGATGGCGATTTTCCGGTTTTCGTCCAGCTCCATGACAAAAACGGTGATGCTGGACAAGATATTGGGATGGACGGTGAATTTGTCCCGGTCCACCATGGTAAACACGGTATCCAGGTGCATGAAGGACCGGCTTTTGGGGATGTTGAAGGCCAGAATTTTCTTGAAATTGGTCTTCTCATAGGTGAGGACCGACTCCGCCAGGGTGTCGATGGAGTCCTCGCGGGTCCGCTGGGAAATGCCCACCGCCAGAACCTCCGGGGACAGGATCAGAATATCGCCGCCCTCCAGGGAGGAGGTTTCGCCCCGGTCATACCAGCGGGGGGCGTGCATATACTCCGGGTTATGCTCAAAGATGAATTTCCCAAACAGGGTCTCCCGGTTCCGGGTGGCGGTGTGCATCTTGTGAATGGAGACGCCTGTGGCGATGACGGCGAAGGGGTCCCGGGTGAAATACAGGTTGGGCATGGGGTCCACCACAAAGGGATAGTCGTCCTCGGCGGCGGCCAGGAAATCCCCCAGCTTGGCGCCGCCCTGGCGGAGCTGGCTCTTGCGGATACCGGCCATCATGGCGGACACCATCTCCTTGTCCGGCATCTTTCCCAGGTACTCCGCCAGGCTCTCCCGCAGGCGATCGTCCCGGATGCTGGACTCGTCCAGGAACTGGCGGATGAAGTCCGCCCGTATCTCGCCGCTGGTGAGGGAATTGACCACCAGATCCGTCAGGTAGACCACCTCCACCCCCTGCTGGCGGAGGCATTCGGCAAAGGCGTCGTGCTCCTTCTGGGCCTCCTTCAAATAGGGGATGTCGTCGAACAGCAGCCGTTCCAAATATTCCGGCATGAGGTTTTCCAACTCGCCGCCGGGGCGGTGGAGCAGAACCTTTTTCAGCCGGCCAATCTCGGAAGTATTATGGAGTCCGGTATTCAAAATTGACTCACTCCTTTTTTCAATGAAAATGGGTTCGGACTTAGAGTCTCTATTTTTGGGGATTTCATACCCGGAATTTTGAAAAATTTCCGCCGGAGAGCGGTTCTTCCGGCCCAGGGCAAAAAGAAACCCGGCCCGAAAGGGCCGGGTTTTCCGGAATATTCATCTTTTACCGCTTGCTCAGCTCTTGTGCTTGCCCAGATAGGCCTCCTTAACCTTCTCGTCCGCCAGCAGCGCCGCTCCGGTGCCGGACATGGTGATGTTTCCGGTTTCCAGCACGTAGGCAAGGTCCGCGATTTTCAGAGCCATGTTGGCGTTCTGCTCAATCAGCAGAATGGTGACGCCCTGGCGGTTGATCTCCCGGATGATGGAAAAAATGTCCTGCACCACCAGAGGGGCCAGACCCAGGGAGGGCTCATCCATCAGCAGCAGCTTGGGACGGGACATGAGGGCCCGGCCCACGGCCAGCATCTGCTGTTCGCCGCCGGAGAGGGTGCCCGCCAGCTGCCAGTCCCGCTCCTTCAAACGGGGAAACAGGGAGTAAACCCAGTTCAGATCCTTTTCAATCTCCGCTTTGTCCTTTCGGAGGTAGGCCCCCAGCTTCAAATTCTCCAGCACCGTCATGTCCGGGAAAACCCGGCGGCCCTCGGGACTCATGGCGATGCCCTCGCTGATGATCTTGTCGATGGATTTCCCCAGAAGCTCCCCGCCGTTCCACTGGATGGACCCGCCGGAGGCCTTCACCAGTCCGGTGATGGTGCGGAGAGTGGTGGATTTGCCCGCGCCGTTGGCGCCGATGAGGGTGACGATCTTGCCGTCGGGGACCTCCATGCTGATGCCCCGGAGGGCCTGGATGCCGCCGTAGCTCACTTGGAGATTTTCGATTTTAAGCATCTTCCGCCACCCCCAGGTACGCGTCGATCACGCGCTTGTTGTTCTGAATCTCCGCCGGCGTGCCCTTGGCGATCAGCTCGCCGAAGTCCAGCACATAAATGCGGTCGGAAATGTCCATGACCAGATCCATGTGGTGCTCGATCAAAAACACGGTCAGGTGGAACTGGTCCCGGATTTCGCTGATAAAGGCCGTCAGTTCGTCGGTCTCCTGGGGGTTCATGCCCGCCGCCGGCTCGTCCAGCAGCAAAAGCTGAGGCTCCGCCGCCAGGGCCCGGGCGATTTCCAGCCGCCGCTGCTTGCCGTAGGGCAGAGAAGTAGCCAGCTCGTCCTTTACGTCGGAGAGGCCCACTACATCCAGCAGCTGTTCCACGTTCGCCCGCTGCTCCGCCTCCTCCTTCCGGTTTAGGCGGAAGGTGGCGGAGAGGAAATTGTGGGTTACCCGGCAGTGCTTGGCGATCAGCACGTTATCGAACACCGTCTGGGATTTCCACAGCCGGATATTCTGGAAGGTCCGGGCCATGCCCAGGCGGGTGACTTTATCGGGCGTGGGGGCCAGAACCTGGGCATAGTCCCCGGCGTGCTGGCCCTTGTAGAGCTTTTTCATCTTGCCCTGGGGATGGTTTTCGATGATCTTCTCCCCGTTGAACCACACGGCCCCGTTGGTGGGCTGGTACACGCCGGTGACCACGTTGAAGGCGGTGGTCTTTCCCGCGCCGTTGGGGCCGATCAGGGCCACAATCTCCCCCTTGTTGATCTCCAGGTTCAGATTGTCCACGGCCACCACGCCGCCAAACTGCATGGTGACGTTTTCGACTTTCAGTACGTTCTCACTCATTTTTGGCGGCCTCCTCTTTGGATTTTTTCGGTCTTCGCCGCAGGAGGTCGGGCAGTTCCTTATCGCCCATCAGTCCCTTGCGGAAGAACAGCACGATCACCATGATGATGACGGAGAACACCGCCATGCGGAAACCGTCTTTAAAGAGGCCCGGGGCCTTGATGCCTAAAAATGCGCCGGAGTCCAGGCCCCGCAGCAGCCATTCGGAGCTGAAAATATACAGGAAGCTGGCAATAACGGAGCCGGTGATGGAGCCGATGCCGCCGATGACCACAATGAGGAGAATTTCATAGGTCATGGTGCTTTTGAAGGAGGCGGCGGCGATGGTGCCGTTGTACATAGCCAGCATTCCGCCGCCAATGCCGGCGAAGAAGGAGCTGATCACGAAGGCCATGCGCTTGTGCTTGGCAAGATTGATGCCCATGGCTTCGGCGGCCACCTCGTCGTCCCGGATGGCCTTGAAGGCCCGGCCATAGGTGGAGTTGATCAGCAGGACGATGACGGTGATCAGCAGTCCCGCCAAAATGATATAGCTGCTGGTCCGGGTGAAGTCCGGGTAGCTTTTCAGCAGGTTGGAGCCGTTGGTGATGGGGCCCAGGGTGTTCCACTGGAAGAAGGCCCGGAGTATCTCCGCGAAGCCCAGGGTGGCGATAGCCAGATAGTCGCTTTTCAGCCGCAGCACCGGCAGGCCGATCAGCCACGCCATGAGGGCCGCCAGGAGCCCTCCTACCAGCAGGGCCGCCAGCATGCCCACGGTGGCACCCACCGTGTCCCCCAGAAAACCGGCGAAGATCTCCGGCAGGGAAAATTTGATGGCTCCGCCGTCAAAATACTGGTACACGCCCGCCCGCTTGTCCACGGGGATGCACAAAACCGCATAGGAGAACGCGCCCAGCAGCATGAAGCCCGCCTGCCCCAGGGAGAACAGGCCGGTGAAGCCGTTCAGCAGGTTCATGGAAACCGCCACCAGAGCGTAAACCGTGGCCTTTTTCGTGGCCTTGATGGCAATGTGGTAGCTGGGCAGGGCAGAGTCCAGGGCAATGGACGCCCCCAGGATGATGATCAGCACCACCGCCAGGAACAGCATCTGTTTCTTATCCGTTTTCATCTGCTTCCCTCCCTTACACCTTGTCGGTGACTTTTTCGCCGAAGAGGCCCGTAGGCTTCACGCACAGCACCACAATCAGCAGGGCGAAGGTGAAGGCGTCGGAGAAGGTGGTGTACCCCAGGCCCTTGATCACTTCCTCGCACAAGCCGATAATGAAGGCGCCCACCACCGCGCCGGGGATGGACCCGATGCCGCCGAACACCGCCGCCACGAAGGCCTTCAGGCCCGGCATACCGCCGGAGGTGATGGCTACGGAGGGGTAGTTGGTGAAGTACAGAATGGAGCCCACCGCCGCCAGGAAAGAGCCGATGACGAAGGTCATGGAAATGACGGCGTTGATCTTGATGCCCATCAGCTGGGCGGTTTCAAAGTCCTTGGCCGCCGCCCGCATGGCCATGCCGATTTTCGTGTGGTTGATGAGATACACCAGCGCCGCCACCAGCAGAATGGTCAGCACCGGAGTCACCAGAGTCACCCGCTTGGTGGAGGCCCCCAGCACCGTGACGTTCTCGGAGATCCAGGGGATGGGGTTGGTGACCGGCTGGGGCACGCCGCCGGTAATGTAGAAGGACAGATTCTGGATCAGGTAGCTGACGCCGATGGCGGAGATCATAACGGACATGCGGGGGGCGGAGCGGAGGGGCTTGTAGGCTACCCGCTCAATGGTGAAGCCCAGCAGCACCGTGGCCCCCAGCACCAGAGGCAGGGCCAGGTAGATGGGCATGGAGGCGGAGGCGTACACCATTACCAACCCCGCTACCATGAACACGTCGCCGTGGGCAAAGTTGATCAGCCGGAGGATGCCGTAGACCAGGGTGTATCCAATGGCGATCAGGGCATACTGGCCGCCGACGGACACGCCGTTGATCAGATAGGGTAAGATTTGCTGCATAGAAAAACCTCCCAAGTCTTTGATGGGTCTCTTTGGTCTGAAATGGGCCGTCTCGAAAAGCCGGGGCCGGATTTCCGGTCTTTCGAGGCGGCCCAGGGGAATCGGGCAGACGCACTTGAAAATGCGGAAAAAGGGGACGGCGGCTTCCGCCGTCCCCTTTGACTTGTTCCCTTGGTGTCCCGGACGAAAAACCGGATTACTGGACGCCTTGGACCTTCACGAAGTCCCAATTGCCGGTTTCGGTGTTGGCGGTCTTGATATAGGCCTGGTCGCGCTTGGCGTCGCCGATATCGTCGAACTCAATGAGGCCGCACACGCCGTCATAGCTGACGGAGGGCAGGGCGCCGAGAACGGCGGAGGCGTCGGTGGACCCGGCGGCCTTCAGGGCCTCCAGAGCGGTGAAGTAAGCGTCGTAGCCCATGGCGGTGACGGCGGAAACCATGTCGTTGCCGCCATTNTTGGTCTTGGCGTCGGCGTTGGCGTTGATCCACTCCTTGATGCCGTTATCGAAGTCGGAGCCGCTCTCCTGATAGAAGGTGGTGATGTCAACCTTCACGGTCTTGCCCACGGTGCTCTCCAGAACCATGTTGTTGTCCCAGGTGTCGGAGCCCAGCAGAGAGCCCTCAAAGCCCTGGGCGGAGGCCGCCTCAATGATCAGCTGGGCATAGTTGGTGGACACGGGGGCGAAGATGACGCCCGCGCCGGCGCTCTTGGCGTTATTGATATAGGAGACAAAGTTGGCGCTGCCCTCGGGGAAGTCCTCGGAGATGACGGTGCCGCCCAGGCCCTCAAAGGCTTCCTTGAAGTAATAGGCCAGGCCCTGGTCGTAGTCGCTGCCCAGCATGGCCAGNGTGTACGCGGTGGTCACGCCCAGCTCGTTATAGGCGTAGTTGGCCAGAACGGTGCCCTGGAAGGGGTCCAGGAAGCAGATGCGGAAATACACGTCGCAGTCGGCGGTCACCTGGGGGTTGGTGCAGGTAACGCCGATGGCGGGCACGCCCGCCTCCTGGAACACGGTGCCGCCGGCCATAGCCACGCCGGAGCCGTAGGAGCCCAGAACCACGGACACGTCCCGGTTCATCAGCTCAGCGGCGGCGGAGGGGCCGTTCTCCGCGGTGGTGCGGTTGTCCACGATNTCCANCTGCACGTCATAGGTGGCGCCGTTGATCTCCACGGTGGGCTGGACNNNGTTGGCNTACTGCATNCCCAGNNTCTCCTGCTTGCCGCCNGCGCCGTTGTCGCCGGTCTGGGGCTCGAATACGCCGATCTTCACCACGCCGCCGGAAGCCGCGCCGCCGNCGGCGGGAGCGCCCGCGTCGGAAGAGCCGCCGCTGCCGGAATTGGAGCTGCCGCCGCTGCTGCCGCCGCAGGCCGCCAGGCTCAGCACCAGAGCCAGGGTCAGCAAGATCGCAAAGAGTCTTTTCATACTGTTCAATCCTCCTAGTTTTGATAGCCAACACGCTTGATAGGCCGCTGGGCGGCCATGTGTTAGACCTCTTTTCGTCAGGGCNGACTGCTCCACCCTTGAGCATAGGCGTATTTTACGTGGTTTTCCCTNATTTTGCAAGGTCAATAATTCACTAAAAGATACCCGGATTTTTCCGGATTCCGCCGCTTTTGTCCGNATANCNAGATTCATTTGTCCTTTANTGGTGGACTACCCCCATTTCGNCGGAAGAATCAGCCAGCAAGTGTCCNCGATTGACGGACATTCGTTTTGTCAATTTCGCTGAAAGCGCTCCGAAAAAAACGGCTGTTTCCCTGCGGAAACGGGAAATTTTCAAGAAAAATNCNNTCCNGNGAAAGGAAAANCNCGCCGCTGNAACGCGGCGCGCTTNAAATTTATTCCTCTTCCNCCGGGGGCTCNGGNCCNGGCTCCGGGNNGTTCTCCTCCACNATGGAGAGGAAAGCCTCCCGNTCCATGGTCTCGTTTTCCAGCAGATANNGGGCAANGGCCTCCAGCTTGTCCCGGCGGCNTTGGAGAATCTCCTCNCACCGGGCGAAGGCCCTTCCAATCAGGGCCTTTACCTCGTCGTCAATCTGGGCGGCGACCGCCTCGGAGTAGCTGCGGCCCTGGCTCATGGTGCGGCCGATGAAGACCTCCTCGTTGCCGCTGTCAAAGGAGACGGTGCCCAGCTTCTCGCTCATGCCGTAGGCCGCCACCATCTTCCGGGCGATGTGNGTNGCCCGCTGGATGTCGTTGCTGGCCCCGGTGGACACGTCCCCCAGGCACAGCTTTTCCGCCACCCGGCCCCCCAGAAGNGCCACGATCTGGTCCTCCATATACCGCTTGGACAGGTANGAGCGGTCCTCCTCCGGCAGGGAAATGGTCATGCCTCCCGCCCGGCCCCGGGGAACNATGGTGATCTGGCTCACNGGGTCCTGGTTGGGCAGGGCGTGCATGACGATGGCATGGCCCGCCTCGTGATAGGCGGTCAGCTCCCGTTCGTGCTGGGGGATCACCCGGCTNCGCTTCTCGGGTCCGGCGATAACCTTGATCTCCGCCGCCTTCATGTCCTCCATGGTGATAAACCGCTGGTTTTTCCGGGCGGCCAGNAGCGCCGCCTCGTTGATNAGGTTTTCCAAATCCGCCCCGGTAAANCCGGCGGTTCCCTGGGCCAGCTTNCGGAGATCCACGTCCTCCGCCAGAGGCTTTCCCTTGGCGTGNACCTGNAGAATCTCNTCCCGGCCCTTNATGTCCGGCAGGCCCACGTAGATCTGGCGGTCAAACCGTCCCGGNCGCAGAAGGGCCGGGTCCAGCACGTCCGCCCGGTTGGTGGCCGCCAGAACCACCACGCCCTCGTTGGCGGAAAAGCCGTCCATCTCCACCAGGAGCTGGTTCAGCGTCTGCTCCCGCTCGTCGTGTCCGCCGCCCAGGCCCGTGCCCCGCTGACGGCCCACGGCGTCGATCTCGTCAATAAAAACGATGCCCGGCGAGGTCTTTTTTGCCTGCTCAAACAGGTCCCGGACGCGGGACGCGCCCACGCCCACGTACAGCTCCACGAAATCGGAGCCGGAGATGGACAGAAAGCCCACGCCGGCCTCCCCGGCCACGGCCTTGGCCAGCAGGGTCTTGCCGGTGCCGGGAGGGCCCACCAGCAGCACACCCTTGGGGATTCTGGCCCCCAGGTCCATGTACCGCTCCGGGTCCTTCAAAAACTCCACAATCTCCTGGAGCTCCTCCTTCTCCTCGTCGGCTCCGGCCACGTCGGTGAAGGTCACTTTTTTGTCCTTGTCGGAGAGGGTCCGGGTGTGGGCGGTGCCGAATTTCGCCATGCGGTCCCCGCCGCCCACGGCCCCCTGGGTGCGGACCATGGTGAAGTAGCACACCACGCCCGCCGCCGCCAGCACTAGCAGCCAGGGCAGAAGCTCCGCCAGCCAGTTGGTGGTCTCCGGGTCCGGATAGTCGTATTCGGTGATAATGCCCCGGCTGTGCTGCTGCAAAACGAGATCGTTCATATCATCGTAAAAGAGCTGGAAATCGTAGAGGCGGTAGCGGACGGTTTTGCTGCCCTCCACCTCCTCCCGGAGATTCATGACCAGGGTCTTATTGGTGTTGATGGCAAAGCTCTCCACCTTCTCCTGCATAAAGAGCTGGCGGACCTGGGAATATTCCAGCTCCGGGACCTGGGTGTCCGCCCGCCAGAGCCAGGTAAGGCACAGGGCGACTATCAGGCCCAGGAAAAGGAAGCTGATGCTGGAACGGTTCTGTTTTGACAAAGGGATTCCCTCCTTTGGGGGTGGTCTGGACGCCCTTCCGGCGGATTAGGCCTTGCTGTAATACTATTTCCTGATAAAAAACTTTAAAAAGTTTTTTATGGCGGCGTGAGACGCCGCCCCGTCTTCGGCGGGCAGGAAAAGTATTGACAACATTCTCGGCGGCAAATGCCGCCGGCCCGCATTCTGCGGCCCCATAAAACGATTCCATCGTTTTATCGAGAATTAGTATAAACCTCCGGTTTCAGCACGCCGATGTAGGGGAGGTTCCGGTAACGCTGGCTGTAGTCCAGCCCGTAGCCCACCACGAACTCGTCGGGCACCTCGAAGCCCACAAAATCCGCGGTCACCGCCTTCTCCCGGCGGGAGGGCTTATCCAGCAGCGTGGCGATGGTGATGGAGGCGGCCCCCTTGGTGAGGAAATAGTCCTTTAAGAAGGCCAGGGTGTTGCCGGAATCCAGAATGTCCTCCACAATCACCAGATTCCGCCCGGTGATATCCTGCTGGAGATCGTGGTTGATCTTCACCCGGCCGGAGGAGACGGTGGCGTTTTGGTAGGAGCTGACGGCGATGAACTCCACGTCACTCCGCACCGGGCAGGCCCGGACCAGATCCGCCATAAAGACAAACGATCCTTTCAGCACGCCCAAAAACAGGGGGTTCTTGTCCTGGAACCGGCGGCCCAGCTCCTCGCCCAGCTCCGCCACACGGGCCTTGATCTGCTCCTCCGTCACGAGGATTTTCAGGATATCGCCTTCCAACTCATTTCTCATGGTTTTTCTCCCTCTTTCTCAAGTTTTGCAACCTGGATAAACCGGACGGGCTTTCCCTCCTCCGGCAGAAACGCTTGATCCACGCCCAGCCGCCACACCGCCGCAAGCTGTCCCCCGGCGTAGACGGCGGGCAGGCGGTCCCGCTCCTCCAGGGTGACGCGGCGGTCCAGGCAGAGGCGCTTGATGGTCCGGCTTCCTTTGGCCCCCGGCAGAGTCAAGCGGTCCCCGGCGGGGCATGGGCCCACGGAGACGGCCTGGCTCTCCTCCGGCCTCCGGTCCCGCAGGGCGATTCCCTCCCCCTCCCGGCGGTCCAAGAGGGTCAGGGTGTAGTCTCCCCAGCGGAGGGGTTGGTCCGGCAGAAGCTGGACCTCCGTCAGAGGCTGGGGCCGGGTTTCCAGAATCAGCCGCCGGCGGCAGTACCGGGCGGTGACGTTGTGAGGCAGGCTCAGGCGGCTTTCCCTCCCCTGCTCCGTGTGAGAAACCATCGCCAAAACGGCGTTCAGGTGAACCGCCCCCACGTCCCGCCGCCCAACGCCCAGAAGGTCGAAGAGCCGCAGCAGCATCCTGGGCCGCACGGCCTCCGCGGCCTGGAACAGAGCATCCGCCGAGAGGACCACACGGCCATCCTGGACCTCCACATGGGCGGTCCGCTTCCGGGCCTCCTCTTCCAGAGACGCATCCACTGTCCGGAGCTGTCCGGCAGTTTGGTTGATGTGCTCCACAGCCCGAGGGTTCAGCTTTTGAAGGAGGGGCATGATTTCCAGCCGCACCAGATTCCGGCTGGCGGCGGCAGGATCGCCATTTGTCTCATCCTCAATATGGGGAATATTCCGGGCGGCGGCGTATTCCGCCAAGTCCTCCCGGCCGAGAGTCAAAAAGGGCCGCAGATAGGGGTCCCGCCTGGGCGGAATGCCGCAGAGGCCCTTTAAACCCGTGCCCCGGATTAAATTCAGCAAAACCGTCTCCGCGTTGTCGCCGGCGTGGTGGGCGGTCAAGATCCAGCGGCAGTTTTGCTCCCGGGCGGTATTTTCCAAAAATTCGCCCCTTGCCTTCCGGGCGGCCTCCTCCAAAGAAAGCCCCTCCCTGGCGGCAAGGCNCCTCACGTCTCCTTGGCCCACGGTCAGGGGAANGCCCCTTTCGGNGCAGTATCCCCGGACNAANGCCTCGTCCNGGTCCGCCGNNTCACCCCGGAGGTGGTGGTTAAAATGGGCGGCGCGCACCTCCCGCTTCAAGGTCATTCCCTCCGCCAGACGGAGGNNGAANTCCAGCAGGCACATGGAATCCAGCCCCCCGGACACGGCGCACAGCAGGCGGTCGCCNGGATAGGTGTGGANCTGCNAAAATTTCTGGGCGGCGGCNAANTCACTCCTCATCGTCGTACCGGTGATCCANGGTGGCNAAGGCGGTGTACTCCGGCAGCCAGCGGAGCTCNACCTTTCCCGTCTCCCCGTGGCGGTTCTTTGCCACGATACATTCCGCAATATTATGCTTCTCGGAATCCTCATTATAATAATCGTCCCGGTACAGAAACAGCACGATATCCGCGTCCTGCTCGATNGCGCCGGATTCCCGCAGNTCCGACAGCATGGGCCGCTTGTCCTCCCGCTTCTCGTTGGCGCGGGAGAGCTGGCTCAGGCAGATGACGGGGACNTTCAGCTCCTTGGCCATGATTTTCAGCATCCGGGAAATGTCGGAGACAATCTGCTGGCGGTTGTCGCCGTAGCGGTTCTGGCCTCCGGCGGAGGTCATCAATTGCAGGTAGTCGATNACCACCAGTCCCAGGCTGTCGATNCGGCGGCACTTGGCGTTNATATCCGCNACGGACAGNATGGGGTTGTCNTCAATGCGGATATCCNCCCGGTTTAAAACCGTGGCGGCGCTGGCGATTTTCTCCCAGTCGGTTTCCCGGAGGTTNCCGGTCTTCAACCGGCCGTTTTCCACCAGGGCCTCNGAGGAGAGGAGCCGNAGGGCCAGCTGTTCCCTGGACATTTCCAGGGAGAAGATAGCCACGGTTTTCCGGGCCCCCTTGGCCACGTTCAGGGCCAGGTTCAGCCCCAGGGAGGTCTTGCCCATGCCGGGACGGCCCGCCAGGAGGATCAGATCCGACTTGTTCAGTCCGGTGATCTTCTGGTCNATGGCGGAGAGGCCTGTGGAGAGGCCCGGAAGATGNTCCTCGCTNTCCCCCATTTCGCTGAGGTAGTCCAGCACCTCCGGCAGCACCTGNCGCAGAGGCACCATGTCNTGGGCGGACTGGCCCCGCCGCACGGCGTAGACCTTCTGCTCGGCGGCTTCCAGAATCTCCGGCGCGCCGCCGATGCCCTCCTGGACCATGGCGGTGATCTCCGCCGCCGCCTGGGCCATGCCCCGGAGAAGGGCNTTGTCCCGGACGATAGCCACATACTCCATCACATTGGCGGAGGTGGGGGTGATCTCCACCAGCTGGGAGAGATAGGACTTGGTGACCTGCTCGTCGTAAACNCCCGTGCGGCGCATCTCCTCGCAGATGGTAATGCCGTCGATGGGCTTGGCGTAGGTAAACATGGAGTAGATGGTTTCAAAGATCTCCCGGTTCTGCTGGAGATAGAAATCCCCNGGGCGGAGCTTATCCATCACGTCCTTCACGCAGTCGGGGTCNATGAGCATGGCCCCCAGGACCGCCTGCTCCCCCTCCANGCTGTGGGGCATCTGGCGGAGGAACAAGTCTTCATTTGCCACGGAGCTCCCCCCTTTCCNTCANNANTNCNGNTTGGNAATTANTTCTCCTCAAACACGGACACATACACGGTTCCCGTGACCTCAAAGCCCAGCTTGGCCTTTACCTGGTAATTGCCAAAGGACTTGATGGGGTCCTCCAGGACCAGCTTCTGCTTGGGAATGTCGATGTCGAACTGGGCTTTNAGTCCGTCGGAAATNTCCTTGGTGGTGACGGCGCCGAAGAGGCGGCCGTTGCTTCCGGCCTTGGCGGTCAGCTTCACCATGCACTCCTTCAGCTTTTTGGAGATCTCCTCCGCCTCGGCCTTGAGGCGGGCCTCCTCGGCCTTTTTGGCCTTCTCCCGGAGGTTCATGGTGTTGATGGCGTCCGCCGTGGCGGGGACGGCAATCTTCCGGGGCAGNAGGTAGTTCCGGGCGTAGCCCTCGGAGACNTCCACCATCTGGCCCTTCTTTCCCTGGCCTTTAACATCCTGCTGTAAAATGACTTTCATGGGTTATTTCTCCTTTTTTGTTCCAAGATTTGGATTCGTTCCTCCAAATCCTTTATTTTTTCACGCTGTNTCCAGATAACATAAACNAANACNGCAATNGGAACNGCGGCNNCCGGGATCAGGCGNATGGGNTACATCTGAAAATCCAGCGCCGCCTGTCCTCCCAGGAAAACAAAGATTCCCGCCCCGGCCAGAGAGAGGAGATAGAAGGTAAAAAAGTTTCGCAAAAATGGCAAAANGGCTTTCATAACNTATTCATCCCCCACTTTTCCATCTTCCGCGCTTTCCAGCNCCCGGANCNGTTCTTCCAACTCCCTGACCTGCTTTTCTAAATCCCGGTTCTGCTCCTCCAAGGCGTCCAGCCGTTCCCGCTGGTTCAGCCAGCCATAGGCCGGNACCGCCAGCAGAAGGGGAACGCCCACAAATATGCCCACCGGGCCGCATATCACCAAANCAAAAACGGCTCCCAGNCCGCCCANNCAGAGGACATAGATTTTCAAAACCTTCAAAACGGCTTCCATGCCGGACTCTCCTCCTTCAAGCAATGGACCATGGACCATGGATCATGGACAGCGCTTGTACTCCGGCTCCGCCGGAAGGACGCAAACCCTCCTNCGGCGAATCCNCTCATGATCCATTGTCCGGTTTCATTCTCCCTTACTCCTCGAAGTAGTCGTCGATGGACTGCACCAGCCGCCGCCGGATCTCCAGCAGATCGCCGTTCTCCACCCGGCCTCCCGCCGCCGTGGAGTTGCCGCCGCCGCCCAGAGGCTCCAGCACCACCTGCACATTGATATCCCCCAGAGACCGGGCGGACATCAGCACGTCGTTCTGGTTCCGGTAAAGGACGAAGGACGCCTTCACTCCCTTGAGGCCGAGAAGCTCGTCCGCCGCCTGGGCCGCGGCCACCCGGTCCACGCCTTCCTGGCCTACGGCGGCGATGGCGATTTCGTCCCGGTACAGCTCCGCCTGGCGGATGATATCATACTTGGACACCATGCCGCTGAGGTCCCCCTGGAACAGCCGCTGGACCTCCGCCGGATCGGCCCCGGCCCGGCGGAGAAACGCCGCCGCCTCGAAGGTCCGGCCTCCCGTGCGGAGGCTGAACCGCTTGGTATCCAGCACGATTCCGGCAAGGAGGGCCTCCGCTTCCTCCCGCATGAGGTCCGCCGGTTCAATCAGGTATTGCAGCAGCTCCGTTACCAGCTCCGAGGCGGAGGAGGCGTAGGGCTCGTGGAAGTTGAAGGCGGCGTTTTCAATATAGGTAGCCGCCCGGCGGTGGTGGTCGATGACCGCCACCCGGTTGCAGGCGTCCAGCACCTGGGGGCTGTCCACCAGCTCCGGCCGGTTGGTGTCCACCACAATCAGCAGCGCCCCCGGCTGCATCCGCAAAAAGGCGTCGCTTCCGGAAACAAACACGTTTGTGTATTCTGGGAGGCCCTTTACCTTGGCAAGCAGGGACTGGGCGGCGTTCCGCTCCTGGTCCATGACGATCTGGGCCTTTTTCCCCCGCTTCCGGGCGGCGCAGCAGATGCCCACCGCCGCCCCCAGGGCGTCCATGTCGGCGTAGCTGTGGCCCATGACGTAAATCTGCCCGGCGTCGGCCATCAGTTCGCTGAGGGCGTTTGCCATGACGCGGGATTTTACCTTGGTGCGCTTCTCCGTGGACTTGGCCCGCCCGCCGAAGAACTCGAAGTCCATCCGGCCCCGGACCACCGCCTGGTCGCCGCCCCGGCTCAGGGCCATTTCCAGGGACAGGCTGGCGTTTTTGTACAGCTCCGCCATGGTGCCCCCGTCCTTGCCGATGCCGATGGACAGGGTGGGCGTCACGCCCTCCCCTACCTTAATGCTCCGGATGGTGTCCAGCACGGAGAATTTTTCCTCCACAAAATGGTCGTAAAACTGCTCCTCAAAGAGGAAAAGATACCTGTCCCGCTCGGTCTTCATCAGCAGTCCCTCGCTGCCGGAGGTCCAGGCGCTGAGTTTTTCGTCAATCTGGGCCAGAATGCCGCTCCGCTGGGTGTCGGCGCAGGCCTTCATCATGTCCTCGTAGTTGTCCACCATCAGCAGGGCCATCACCGGGCGGCTGGCGGTGTAGATCTCTTTCAGGAGATCCGGCTCCGTGGTGTCCACCCAGTAGGTGGTGGCGACCAGGCTCTGCTCGTTCCCCCGGCCCTTGGCCCGGGCCAGGCTTCCGTACACCCGGAAGCGGCGGTTGTTCATCACCACCCGATCGGGGCACTCCTGCTTTCCCTCCAGAAGCCACTGGACGGGGAAGTCGGGCACCGCGTCCTCCACCCGCATCTCAAAGAGGTGATCCCGGACTCCGGCCAGCTGCAAAAAATGCTCGTTGCTCCAGATGACCTCCCCGGTGTCGGGCCGGAAGACCATGATGGGCAGGGGGGAGTTGATGAGGGTGGACTTGCTGGCGGTGTCCACGCTTCCGGTCACGCTGTCGATATATTGCAGGATGTTCTGGCGGCGCTTTTTGTTGCGGTTGGTGGAATAGACGTACAGCCCCACGGTGATGATTCCCTCCGCCAGGGCCAGCACCGGCTTGAAGGGCACCGCCGCCAGGGTGAAGGCCACCAGGCAGAGAAAATACAGCTGTAAATTAGGCTCCAGCAAACGGGAGAGCTTTTTGTTGTTCATGAACAAATCTCCTTTGTATAGCAGGCGGGCCGCATACGCATAGTATTAGAGATAATAGTATAGCAGTTTTATCCAAAATAAGCAACAGTCAAAACGCGATATCCTCCGCCGGGAAAAAATAAAGGAAAACANNCCGCCCCGGCGGGATGTTTTCCTNTACTCCTTATGGCAGATCTTCTTCATCNACATTGTATGGGAGATAGGCCTCCNCCGCCTCGATCAGCGCGTCTTCCAGAAGGGATTGCGCGTTGCTGTAAAGGCAGTCCTCCATAAAGCTGAACACATCATCCAATTGGGAGAACAGCCTCTCAAATTGCTTTTTATAGAAGTCCGGGGGCAGAGGTTTCTTCTTCGGCGGCTCAGCGACCTTTTCCGAAACCTTGTTTTCCGAAGCCGTTTTCATCAAAATTTCTTTCTCCACCGCATCGAAATGATCATGCAGGTCACGCGAGTCTGCCGCCTCATCCATCGGGAAGAAAACCGCCTCTTCGGCCTCGACGATTGCCTTGGTCAAGATTTCCCTCGCGGTCTCCGCGTTCCCAAGGATAAGCTGCCTAATGGCCTTGTGTACCTCGCCGGCCAGAATCAGGTATTGCCCTTCAGAGGACATAAACGACCGCGGGAAAGGGCCCATAATAATCCCTCCGTTTAAAATTATATTGTGTATCCTTGTTGTAAAATATAATATGAAACAATATAATTGTCAATAGAATAATATTGTGGATAATATATGCAAAAAGGTGGTGGAGCAATTTGGAATCGACAACGCTGAGAAAAATGGATTACGGACAGATTGTACTCCATCTGCGGAAGTTTATGGATGAACGGGATATCAACCGCAATCAGCTTGCCAAAGCCACAGGGGCAGACTTTGCGGTTATTGATAGATGGTATCAGGGGACCGTTGAGCGTCTGGATTTGGACATCCTGGCCCGGGTCTGCTATGTGCTGGACTGCCGGGTGGAGGAGATCTTGACCTATGAAAAGCCTTAGTGGTGGTTTACCCGGGACATTCACTAATCAGGTTATGGCCTGACCGGTACCCGCAAGGGGCACGCCGCATCCCTAAGCGGCAAAGCCGCCAAGGGCTGCGCAGGAGGTCAGGCCCCACAAGGGAAGCACTNTGCTTTTACCGCAGAATCCCGCATCAATNGGNTTNGCGGCGGAGATCCGCCCAGGTATAGGCTANTNTAAAAACANAAACCGCCCGGATNGGGCGGCATGGATTGACAAAACNAGACAGATAACGATATAATANNTTTGCTCCGGATGGAGCAGGGGCGCTGCCATGGCGGCAGGCGGTTAGTCACATAACCCCGAAAGGGGGTGACATGATGCCNATTACATTGACTTTTCACATCCTCCATTGGACTGTTGGACTGTGACGATTCAGGTAAAAAGCGGAAACCGCCACCGGGCAGGGTGACGGTTTCTCTTTGAAATAGCAACTTTCCCGGACTAACCGCTTGCCGCAGCGCCNNTTTCCCTTTTATTATACCGCTTTGTCNGCTTTTGTCAAGTGGGCAGGGCATTTTTGTCATAGGCTGTNCCCAAATTGAGATNATGAAGCAGGCGGCGGATNNATCCGCCGCCTTTATGTTTTTATCNCCGCCGNNNNCGGCNGGCCTCCGCCCCGTCCGTGAGCCCCGCNGAAAGCGNCAGGCCTCTACCCCGCCCGTGAGCCCCATCGCAAGCGGGCAGANNCNGNCCCGCCCGTGCCAGGGTACAACGTGCCTAAAATGTTTCNGCGTTCAGGATGGGGCTTTCTGGGTAGAAGCTGTCCCGCTCCGGGTCCTTCTGCTCCACCACCGCCGCGAACAGCACGGANAGGGCCTGGTAGCTCTGATAGGAAAAATTCTGGTCAATGGAAAAATCCACAACCCCCTCCNGGAGAAACCGNCGGATCTCCGGGNTGTCGTCGTGGGAGATCACCCGGACCTCCCCTGCCCGCCCCACCCGGCGGAGAGCCTCCACGCAGGCGGGAACGCTCTGGTTGGCCATATAGATGCAGCGAAGCTCCGGCTCCGCCGCCAGGGCCTCCGACACCACCGTCAGGGTCTCGCCGTAGCGGTCGTGGGTGGNGGCCACGCGGCAGTCCTCNCGCCGGAGGCCCCGCTCNGTGATCCGCTCCAGAAANCCGTCGGCACGGCCCTTGTTTCCGGCGTACTCCGGTCCGGCGTAGGCCGCCAGAAGACGGTCGCCGGGACGGAGGAATTTGGCGGCAATCTCCCCGGCGATGCGGCCCGCCCGGTGGGCGTCCTCCCCCACGTAGCAGAGGCGGGGGGCGGAGATGTCGGAGTTGAACGTCACCACCGGGATATGACGCTTGAACAGGCGGTCCAGCGCGGCCCGGATCTCCTCCTGGTCGGACCCGCACAGGGCCACGCCGTGNAACTGCCCCTCTTCCGCCCAGTCCAGGAGCCGCNGGCACGCCGCCGCGTCCCCCTTGGGGTAGCAGCGGACCTCCACCGACACGTTGTAATCCCGCCGCTCCGCCAAAAACTGGGCCACGCCGTCGGCCATNGCCGCCCGGATGTAGTCCTCCCACTCCGGCTGAACCACGGCGAAGCGCCGGGCCGTGCCGCTCATAGCNAGGGCGCTGGCCATCCGGTTGGGCTGGTAGTCCAGCTCCTCCATCACCGCCAGCACCTTGGCCCGGACCTCCGCTTTTACATAGGGCCGGNCGTGAAGCACCCGGTCCACCGTGCCGATGGATACCCCGGCCCGCTCCGCGATCATTTTAATGGTTGCCCGCATGATTCCCTCCTTGAATATACCTTTAGGAAAGGACGGATGAAACCGCCGCGCGCGGGGATTTATTCCGTACTTCCTTAGAAAAGACAAAAAATTTCCTGGGGCACAGCCGCGCCCGGACNGAGCCTGGGGCAGATGTGTCCTAAGAATAGAGATTGTTCATATAATAACATAACATGTTTCCCGTTTCTGTCAAGGCTATTTTGGTACAGATTCCATAAAAGAAATTTTTCTGTATACAAATCCCGGCGATTGTGCTATACTACATAAAATCCGGCGTTGAGAACCGCCTGCCGCGCGTTCTCCGCCTCTGCACGTATTTCACCGGCCAGGGACGCGGTTCCCGGCGGTTAAATAAATGNTTCCCAGGCGGATTTCCCCCTGGGAGCTGGACAATATCTCTTCCTGACGGGCTATATTTTGGGAACGGGAATGACGTGACCGAACCCCTGCCGGCGAAACGGGGCCGGGCAGGCTACGGCCGTCTCTTCTTTGCGCGCCCTTTTTGGGCCGGTTNCCGCCGTTTTGCCTGGGGAAGAGCCTTGTTACATACTAAATTTAAGGAGTTCTATGATTTTATGGCAGAAAAACTGAAAATTATACCCCTGGGCGGCCTNAACGAGATCGGCAAGAACATGACCGCCTACGAGTACGGCGGTGAGATCATCGTGGTGGACTGCGGCATGGCCTTTCCCGACGACGAGGATATGTACGGCATCGACTGCATCATTCCCGACGTCACCTACCTGATCAAAAACCGGGCCAGAATCCGGGGGCTTTTTATCACCCACGGCCACGAGGACCATGTGGGGGCTATCCCTTACGTCCTCAAGCAGGTGAATATGCCCATCTACTGCACCCGCTTCACCGCCGGCCTCATCCGCCTGAAGCTGGAGGAGCACGGGCTGGTGAAGTCCACCAAACTGATTACCGTAGACCCGGGCAAGATGGTCCGGGCGGGGAAATTCAACGTGGAGTTCCTCCACGTGAACCACTCCATTGCCGACTCCGCCGCCTTCGCCATCCATACCCGGATGGGCGTCATCGTCCACACCGGCGACTTTAAAATCGACGCCACCCCCATCGACGGGGAGGTCATCGACCTGGCCCGGTTCGGCGAGCTGGGGAAGGAAGGGGTCCTGTGCCTCTGCGCCGACTCCACCAACGTGGAGCGCCCCGGCTACACCATGAGCGAGAGCGCCGTGGGCCAGACCTTCATGCGGCAGTTCCAGGGGTGCGACGAGCGGATCATCGTCACCACCTTCGCCTCCAACGTCCACCGCATTCAGCAGGTGCTGGACGCCGCCGCCGCCTTCGGCCGGAAAGTGGCCGTGACGGGCCGGTCCATGGAGAACATCATGAAAGTCTCCACGGAGCTGGGCTATATGAAGGTGCCCAAAAACACCCTCATGGACATCAACAAAATCAAGAGTCTGCCGAAAAACAAACAGGTCATTGTCACCACCGGCTCCCAGGGCGAGGAGATGAGCGCCCTGTACCGCATGGCCTTCTCCCAGCACAAGCAGGTGGAGGTCGGCCCCGACGACAAGGTGATTATCTCCGCCTCCGCCATCCCCGG
>JAAVHG010000008.1 GCA_014799855.1 Oscillibacter sp. | reverse complement strand
CCGGGTGCATGGTGATAAAGGTGGGCTGGATCAGCTTCTCCTCCACCCGCTGGTCAAAGCACTCGTACAGGGCGTTGCCCCAGGTCTTATCCGCCGTCTCCGGCAGCTCCACGCCAATGGACTTGGCGGCGGCCACGGCCTCCTCATCAGAGCTGATGGCCATAAAGTCGATGCCGCAATACTGCTTTACCGCCTCGTGCATGGGCATACGGGGCCAGCCGGGGGTCAGGTCGATGTCCTGCCCCTGCCAATGGACCTGGTACGTGCCCAGAATCTTCTGGGCGGCGGAGGACAGCAGGTCCTCAAAGAGGTCCATCATGTCGTTGAAGTCGGCGTAGGCCTGGTACAGCTCAATGGTGGTGAACTCCGGATTGTGCTTGGGGTCCATGCCCTCGTTGCGGAAGATGCGGCCAATCTCATACACCCGGTCCAGCCCGCCGACAATGAGCCGCTTCAAGGGCAGCTCCGTGGCGATGCGCATATACATGTCAATATCCAGGGTGTTGTGGTGGGTGATGAAGGGCCGGGCGGTGGCGCCGCCGGAGATCGTGTTCAGCACCGGGGTCTCCACCTCCATGTAGCCCCGGTTATCCATGAACTCCCGGACGTGCTTGATGAACTGGGAGCGGATGATGAAATTCCGCTTGACCTCCGGGTTTACCATCAGGTCTACGTACCGCTGGCGGTAGCGGAGCTCCAGATCCGTCAGGCCGTGGAACTTCTCCGGCAGGGGCAGAAGGGACTTGGACAGGAGGGTGATATTCTTGGCCCGGACGCTCATTTCTCCCCGCTGGGTGCGGAAAACCTCGCCGTCCACGCCTACAATATCGCCGATATCGTACTTTTTAAAGGCCTTGTACACGGCCTCGTCCATCTCGTCCTGCCGGGCGTAAAGCTGAATGCGGCCGTCCCGGTCCTGCAAATCGCAGAAGCTGACCTTGCCCATGCCGCGCTTGCTCATGAGGCGGCCCGCCACCCTCACCGGCTGGCCCTCCAGCACGTCGAAATCCGCCTTGATCTGGGCGGAGGTATGGTCCCAGGCGAAGCGGGTCTCCTGGAAGGGGTCCTGGCCCGCCTCCCGGAGCGCCGCCAGCTTCTCCCGGCGGACCTTCATCTGCTGGCCCAGATCCTGCTCCGGCTGCGCCTCTCTGTTTGTCTTTTGTTCCGCCATAGTGTTCTCCTTTACCGCTCGATTTTGCGAACGGTGTATTTGATGCTGCCGCTGGGGGCCTCCACCGTCACGGTGTCCCCCTCCTTGGCCCCGATCAGCGCCTTGCCGAAGGGGGATTCCTCGGAAATCGCGCCGTGCATGGGGTCCGCCTCCTGAGAGCCCACAATGGAATAAGCGGGCAGCGTCTTCCCGGCGGCGTCCTCCACCGTCACCTTGCAGCCGATGGTCACCACGTCGGTGGGGGCGTTGGTCTCGTCAACGATGACCACATGCTGCAGGATCACTTCCAGCTCGGCGATGCGGGAGTAGAGCTTTCCCTGCTCGTTTTTCGCCTCGTCGTACTCGCTGTTCTCGCTGAGATCGCCGAAGCCGCGGGCTACCTTGATCTGCTCCGCAACCTCGTCGGACCGGGTGGTTTTCAGGTAGTTCAGCTCCTCCTGAAGCTCCTGGGCACGGGCCGCGCTCATTTTGTATTCTTTTTCCATGTGGACACTTCCTTTCCGCTCCTGATCCGGCGGATGAATTGGGGAAAATTTCCACCGTCGGACGGGCGCATACTTATTCTATATTATCATGGTGTAGTATTATAGTGCCTAACCGCCGGAATGTCAAGAGTTCCCTGCTTTCAGCGCCATTTGGCCGGGGCGGAAGACCCCCGCCTCCAGCAGCGCCGCCATCAGCCGCCCGCAGTCCGTCCCCGGGGGTATCTGCTCCTCAATGGCCGGGGGCAGCGTCAGCGGCGGCATGGGGGCGTTCTCGTCGTACAGGGGGACGGCCACGGGGTTCCTCCGCCGGAGATCCGTCCGGTCGTCAAACAGCACCAGGGCCTCCGCCTCCTCCAGCTGCTCCTTTCCCGGCGAGAGGAGGATGGACACGCCGTACTCCCGCCGGAGCTGGCGGCACAGCTCCTCCCCGCCGTGGGGAACGTCCAGCAGCACGTACCTGTGCCGGAGGGACATCTCCGTCACCGTCCGCACCAGCTCCCCGGTCATCTGCCCGGCGGAAACAGCGATTTTCGCCCCCGCTGGGGACAGGCCCTTGGCGCTGAGCTGGGCCCAGGTCCAATCCGCCGCCATTTTCCGCCGGAGGGGCAGGGTGGACACCACCCGCAGCCCGTACTTCTCCCAGGGAACCGCCTGGGCCTGGGAAAAACCCTCCGGGGGGATGATCCGGGTGATCCCCCGCTTCCGCATGGCCTTCGCCGCCCGAATGAGCCTCCGCCGCCAGAGGGCCTCCGGCGTCCGCTCCCCGCGGACAATCTCTCCCACCAGGAGCCGCAGCCGCAGAACGTTCCGGTCCGTCAGGACCACCGGGCGCTCCCGCTTTCCCTCCTGGGGCGTTTTCCATACCAATAAACCCATCATCATACAATTCCTCCCGCCCCAATGGTATGGGGCGGGAGGAAAAAATATGCGCGCGGACAAACTAGGGCTTGTTTGATAAATGGCAGAATGCCCAGCGGCGNGNGNNNTNTTCGCCAATCAAGGCGATTTGACGCAGCCATACTTTGGCCTCGCATCAACCGCGAGGTCTGCCGAGGCCAGTTCCTCTGGGCCGAGGCTGTGTATGGCAAGGAAAATCAACGCAGAGTGGGCCTCTGGGGTCCCCACAAAATCTCCGATTTTGTGGGGAGAGGAGGAAGGAACGGAGCTAAGCGGAATTTTCGGCGCCAGCCGGAAATGAAGCGGCGCAGTTTCTTCCGACGAAGATCCGCCGTTTGGGCGTTTTGCCATTTTTCAAACATGCCCTAACCATGATTCCGTTACGTGCCNACGGCGGTNGAGGACAGGGTNTANCCCGTCAGATAGCCCTTTTTNGGCTCCGCGCCNTGGCTGAGGGGATTCACCCGCTGGCCGTTTTCCACNACCTCAAANTGNAGGTGGGGTCCGGTGGAGTTGCCNGTNGANCCGGTNATGCCGATGACGTCNCCCTGGTTNACGTACTGGCCCNCGGTGGCGATGCGCTTGGACATGTGGGCGTACAGGGTGGTATAGCCGCTGCCGTGGGAGATAACCACGTAGTTGCCGTAGGANNTGTGGTAGTCGGAGACGATGACGGTGCCGGATTTGGCGGCGTAGATATTGCTGNTNTACCCCGTGCGGGCGATGTCGGTGCCCCGGTGGTTGGTGGAGCCGATGCCGCCGGGGGAGGACCGTCCGCCTACGGTGGAGGTNATNTAGCGGCTGTCCACGGGCCAGATGTATCCGCCGGGNTTGGTGCGGTTGGCCGCGCCCTGGGCCGCCTGCTGGGCGGCCAGCTCCCGGCTGAGGCGCTGGATCTCCTGTTGGATCTTCTCCGCCTCCTCGTCCATCTCGTCCAGGGTGGCCTCCATGTCGTTCTCGGCCTCGGTCAGCTGCTGGATGACCTTGTTGGCCTCTGTGCGCTGGGCGCTCAGCTCGGCTTTCTTCGTCTCCAGATCCTTCTTGGCGGCCTCCGACTCGGCCCGGCTGGTTTCCAGCGCCGCCTTGGCCTCCGCGATCTCCACCTGCAGGTCCCGCAGCTCCTGCATGACCCGCTCGTCGTAATTCATAATCTCATTGACGAAATCCAGCCGGGACAGAAGGTCGGTAAAGCTGTTGGCCTTGAAGATGACGGACCAGTAGGACACCTTGCCCCGCTTCTCCATGGCCCGGACCCGGCGGCAGAAGAGGTCGTACTGGGCCGCCTCCCGCTCCTCCGCGTCGGCCAGGGCCTCCTCCTGCTGCGCGATCAGCTGGTTGTAATTTTCAATCTGCGCCTCCACGTTTTCAATCTGGGCCGTGGTATTGGCGATCTGCTGGTCCAGCAGCGCTTTGCGCTCCATGGCGGTGGACTTGTCGTTGGCCAGCTCCTTCAGCTTGGCTTCCAGGTCCTTCCGCTTGTCCTTCAAATCCACGGCGTCGCCCTTCAGGGCGTCGATATCCGCCTGNGTNACCANNGCCGCCGCCGGGGCCAGATCCACCGCCGTCAGCATCAGGNCCAGCGACAGGCAGAACAGCGCCCGGAGGGCCCGTTTCCAAGATCGTTTCATGGCTCCTCCATCTGTTTTTATACTTGCAGGAATTTCCGGATGGCGGAGAGGCTTCCCCCCACGCCGATGATAATTCCCGCCACGGCNAACACCGCCGCCACAAAGGGCCACAGCTCCTGGAAGGGAATAATCTCAATGAGCTGCAAGGTGTCGTTGCTGCCCACGCCCTGGGCCACGGCCTCGTACAGCAGCCATTGCAGGGAAAANGCGACGCCCGAGCTGAGNATNCCCAGGAGAAAGCCCTCGTACACAAAGGGCCAGCGGATAAAGGCGTTGGTGGCCCCCACCATCCGCATGATGGCGATCTCCTCCCGCCTGTCNAANGTNGTCAGCTTAATGGTGTTGGANATAATGAACACGGAGACNANAAAGAGGATGGCAATCAGGGCGATGCACACCACCGAGGCGATGTTCCGCACGGTGATGAAGCCCCCGGCNATCTCCTCNTAGGCGTTGATGTCCTCGATGCCCTCCACGGCCTTTACCGCCGCCGCCGTGGCCGCCAGCTGNTCCANATTCTGGATNTTNATGGCNAAGCGGTCCTGGAGAATATCCGGGTCCAGGTCCTGGAGAAGCACCTCGTCGGCGTANTCCTCCGCGAAGCTCTGCATGGCCGCCTGNCGGGTGATGAACTCCACGGAGGCCACGTTGGGAATATCCATCAGCGTCTGCTGGAGGCTCCGGGCCTGGGCGGTGGTGTAGCTGTCNTCCACAAAGGCCACAATCTCGTTGTCCTGCTCCAGCTCCCGCAGCATGGCGTTGGCGTTNACCGCCACCAGGGAAAAGGTGCCCATAATCAGGAGGCAGGCCACCGTAATGCCGATGGCGGCGAAGGTCATGAACCCGTGGCTGAACATGTTGGACACGCCCTCATGGAGGAAATATCCGAAATTGTGCTTACCCATGAATGTGTCCTCCCACATAGCGGCCTACGTTGTCGTTGATGACCTGGCCGCTTTCAATGGTGATCACCCGCTTGCCGAAACGGTCCACCAGATCCTTTTCGTGAGTTACCACCACCACGGTGGTGCCNAGCTGGTTGATTTTCACCAGCAGGTTCATCAGCTCCAGGGACCTGTCCGGGTCCAGGTTNCCGGTGGGCTCGTCGGCGATGATGGTATTGGGGTTGTTCACCAGGGCNCTGGCGATGGCCACCCGCTGCTGCTCTCCGCCGGACAGCTCCGTGGGGTAGCTNTTGATCTTTTTTTGCAGGCCCACCAGCTCCAGGACATAGGGAATCCTCTCCCGGATCTCCCGGGGGGACGCGCCTACGGCCCGCATGACNAANNCCAGGTTCTCGTACACGGTCTTCTTGTCAATCAGCCGGAAGTCCTGGAAAATGACCCCCAGGGTCCGCCGCATCAGGGGAATCTGCTTCCCGGAAATATTGCTGACGGAGAAGCCGTTGATCATAATCCGGCCGGCGCATGGCTCCACCTCTCCGGTGAGGAGCTTGATAATCGTCGATTTTCCGGAGCCGGAGGGGCCCACCAGAAAGACAAATTCCCCGTCCTCAATGGTCAGGGTGATGCCGCGGACGGCTCTCGTCCCGTTGTCATATTCCATTTCCACATTTTTCAAGCGGATCATACAGGCACCTCGCTTACGGGCAGATAGGGGTGGTCGACATAATCTTGCAATAGACATCATTATATACGGATTTTCGTCCCAATGCAAGGCCGCTTTGCGATTTTCCCTTCTTTTCCTGTCTTTTCCCCATGGATATGGGG
>JAAVHG010000007.1 GCA_014799855.1 Oscillibacter sp. | reverse complement strand
ACACTCTTTCCCCCAGAGATCGGAGTACAAATTCACCGGAGTGGCCGCTCACGCCGCCGGGGACCCGGCACGGGGCCGCAGCGCCTTGGACGCGGTGGAGCTGATGAACATCGGCGTGCAGTTTCTCCGGGAACACATGAGCGACACGGCCCGGATTCACTACGCCATCACCGACGCGGGAGGCCGCAGTCCCAACGTGGTCCAGCCCAGGGCCACTATGCTCTATATGGTCCGGTCCAACCATGTGGCGGAGGCGGTGGAGCTGCAAAAGCGGGTGGACGATATCGCGCAGGGCGCGGCCCTCATGACCGGGACCACCTTTGAAAAGCAGTTTATCGACGGCCTGGCCGACACCGTACCCAACCACACCCTGGAGGAGGTCCTGTACCGGAATTTCCAGGCCCTGGGGGTCCCCGGCCACTCAGCCGGGGAGCTGGCCTTTGCCGATGAACTGGCGAAGACCTATCCCGGAAGCGATAGCCTCCCCGGCATCGGGGCGCGGTACGACCCGGCCATCGCCAATCAGGTGCGGACCCTCCGGCAAGAGGCGGGCCACGCCATGAACGACTTCCTCTGCCCCTTGTACCAGGGGGAAGCCTTCAACCCCGGTTCCACCGACGTGGGGGACGTCAGCTGGCAATGCCCCACGGCGCAGATCCACACCGCCACCTGGACCAACGGCGTACCGGGCCACAGCTGGCAGAATGTGTCCATTGGCAAGACGGATATTGGCCGCAGGGCGGCCCTCCACGCCGGAAAGGTTCTGGCGGCAGCGGCCATCGACCTGCTGACGGACCCGGCCCTGCTGGCGGCGGCGCGGGAGGAGTTCCAAAGGCAGACGGCCTCCGGCTACGTGTGCCCCACCCCCAAAGACGCCGTGCCCACCATCGCGGATTAAGGTTTCCCACAGAGAGGAAAGGAGCGTAACAGCTGATGAAAAGAGTTCCCGACGAGTCCTGCGCGTCCATATGCGGCTTGTTCTGCGGCGCGTGTCCGGCTTTCCCGGACCAATGCCACGGCTGCTTTTCCGACTTTGTGCGGGAGGGATGCAGGAATTGCGAAAGCCATGGCTTTGCTGACTGCGCCGCCAGGCATCAGGTCCGGCGCTGTTATGAATGCGCGGAGTTTCCCTGCCAGAAGCTGAGGGAATTCAGCACCAAGCCGGTCATCAACGGCATCTGCAACCATGCCAAGGTGATTCCGGATTCTCTGCGCATGAAAGAGATCGGCATTCCCGCGTGGATTCAAGAGAAGATCGGGGAGCACACATGCCCGAACTGCGGCCAGCTAATCGACTGGTTCACCATGGACGCGCATATCTGCGGCAAGCGGGAGAGCCCTTGAGAGAATAGGCCCCGCTTCCACACACGGCCCCAACGGTTTCCGCCGTTGAAACGCATCTTTGATACTTTTCAAGTTTATTGACGATAGGCGCTTAAAATCCCCCGGCGAAAAATCCGCCGGGGGATTGCTGTTTCCTTATCCAAAGGCCTCCTGGAGCTTCCGGAGGTTAACGCCGCCCTCCACCCAGTTCTCTACGTAGCCGCAGTCGCAGCAGACATAGCGAATGACGGGGATTTTCCCGAAAAGGGTAGCCTGCGTGGTGTAGATATTGTTCCCGCTGGCGTGGCGGCGGGGGCTGTCCGGCACCCGGACAATGGCCTTGCCGCCGCATTTGGGACAGGTTCCGCTGTTTTTCATAATAACCACCTCATTTCTCATAACCGCTCCTTTACTGCCGCCGCTTGGCGTAGGCCTTCATGGACAAGGGCACGGAGAGAACCGAGAGCGCCAAAGCCAGCACCGGCGCGCCCATGAGCAGCACGGGAACAGCAACGGGAATCTTATCCACCACAAAGACAATACCCCCGGCGGAGCCGCAGACCACGAAGATCAAAAGGAACATCAGCATCCGCCCCCGCTCCACGCCGAAGCGGAAAATGGCCGGAAGGGAGCAGGCCATGACACAGGCGCCGATGCAGACGCCTATCGCAATGGAGGCGTAGTCCGGCCCCTGAAACGGTCCCACCAGGGACAGGACCATCTGAAACGCCACCATCAGTAAGGTGATAACGGCTACGCAGATCCAGCCGAACACGTACTTGCTCAGCACCAGGGCCCGGATGGAATAGGGCATCATGCCCGCCAGATTGTCCCACTTGCTCTGCTCGTCGTAGGCGATGGAGGTGTAGGGCAGCATGGAGCACCAGACCGGCAGGAAAACGGCGCTGAATTCCTGGTTAAAGGCGACAAAGGCGACGAGAATCAGGATATACAGCCGCAGCTGCTTGTTCAGCGTATAAAAATCCTTTATCAACAGGGCACCCATATTACTTCGCTCCTTTCACCATAAAGAGGATGATGTCCTCCACGCTGGCCCGCTCCAAATCCAGAGTGCCGGGCACCATGCTCCGCCGCACCAGGGCCCGGACGCCGCCGTAGCCGCTGGTTTCCCGGTATACCACCGCCTCGGTCACGAGGGCGTCCGCCTGCTCCCGCGTTCCCACGAACACGCCGTATTCTTCCAAAAGGCTGTCCTTGTCCTGGCAGAAGAGGAGGCGGCCGTGGTGGAGGGCGGCGATATAGTCGCAGAGCTTTTCCAAATCGCTGAGGATGTGGGAGGAGATGAGAATGGAGTGGTCCTCCTCCCGGGTGAACTCGTAAAAGATATCCAGCACCTCGTCCCGGACGATGGGGTCCAGTCCGGCGGTAGCCTCGTCCAGCACCAGGAGCTTGGGCCGGTGGCTCAGGGCGGCGGCAATGGCCAGCTTCATCTTCATACCCCGGGAGAACTTGCTGAAGGGCCTGTTTCCGGGCAGTTCAAAGCGGTCCAGATATCCGTCGTACATCCCCTGGTCCCAGTTCCGGTAGGTCTTCGCCAGCACCTTTCCCACCTGGACCGGGTTCAAAATCTCCGGGAAATAGGCCTCATCCAGCACCACGCCGATATCCTCCTTGACCCGGATGAACTCCGGCGAGGCCGGGTCCAGTCCCAGGACGCGGGCGCGGCCGCCGTCGGGCCGCAGGGCCCCCATGAGAATGCGGATGGTGGTGGATTTCCCCGCGCCGTTTTCCCCCACCAGGCCGCAGATGGAGCCGCTGGGCACCGTCAGGCTCAGGTCTTGGAGAGAGAAGCCGGTGAAATGCTTTTCAATATGGGAAAGCTCAATTGCGTTCATGATGATTCCTCCTCAGTCAGGATGCGGAGCATCTCGTGCAGCTCCGCCGTGGAAACGCCGCAGCTCCGCGCCAGTTCCGCGGCGGAGGCCAGATGGCCCTCCAGCTCCCGAAGCTGCTGTTCCCGGATCACGTCCAGATTCTTTTCCGCCACAAAGCACCCTTTGCCGGCCACGGTGTAGAGGAGACCGTCGGCCTCCAGCTCGTCGTAGGCCCGCTTGGTGGTGATAACGGAGATTTTCAAATCCTTAGCCAGGGCCCGGATAGAGGGCAGGGCCTCTCCGGGCTTCAGGGTTCCGGCGATGATCTGGGCCTTGATCTGGGTGTAAATCTGGTCGTAGATAGGCTGGTTGTTGATATTACGGATGATCAGTTCCATGGAAGCCCNCCGTTCGTACTGTACATGAACAGTATACACAGTATAAACAGTTTGTCAAGAGGGAAATTCAGAAAAGGGCNAAAAAATTTCCCGCCTTCCAACAGGAGGCAGGCCGAACCGCGCCGCGAAGGCCGAAAAGGCTGGAAGGGCCGCCANAACAGCCCGCAAGAAAGCGCACCAACCCGCGNTGCNGAGGCCGAAAGGGCCGCACCCTCTGTCCCGGACGTGAGCCGTTTCGATGCGGGCAGAGGCTTTCCCAAACGTTCCAGGGTACAACGTGAAAAAAAGCTCCGGCGGAGGCCGGAGCGGAGATGTATGCGTTATTCCTGCCGCACCCCGGCCTCAGTGAGGGCCGCGATGAGCTTTTTGTTGAACATGCCCGTGATCTTGTGGCTTTCGCCCTTGGCTTGAAGGGTGATGGCGCTGAGGGTTCCCACGGAGAAGGACTCCATGTCGCCGAGGGAATACTCGAAGGCGGAGGAGGCCCGGCCCTGCGTGGGCTCAAAGACCACCCGCTGGTTGGTGACATACATCTTGCCGGGATTCGCCTGGGGGATGCCCAGCATCTTTTTCACGTGGGACGCCTGAGCCTCGCCCAGAATCTGTTCGCCGTTTTGGAGAGAGAGTTTTGCCATAGTTGTAGATCCTTCCTTCGTAAAAAAGTGTACAGCCGAAGCTGTACACGGAAAAACGCACAGCTCCGAATGCCGCAGCACATCGTTCAAGCCTGAGAAAATAGGCGGGAAAAGGAACGCGTGATTTTACCAAAAAAAGCACCTATTGTCAGAGATATGCAAGACGCGCTACCAAGCCATTATACCGGATTCCGCCGGGAAATGCAACCGGGAATTGGTCCGCTTTCGCGATTTTGCTCTAGGAAAACCCGGCCCGCTGTGGTATACTGATCCGGAAACAAGCGGAGGTGGGCAGATGGTCAGCGTCAGCGGCGGGAACAATTGGAAACTGATTGTCCGGCGGACAGGGGAGGGCGCGGAGATCCTCCGGGCCGCCACCTGTGACGGGAAAGCGGATCTTCCGGAAACGGTGCTGGGCCTGCCGGTGGTCTCCCTGGGAGACCACGCCCTGACTCCCGGCGCGGCCCCCGTTCCGGGGGAGGAGGTCCACATCACCTGCGGACCGGAAGAGGGGGACTGGGACAACCGCCGCCTCCGGGAGCTGTCCCTTCCCCGGACGCTCCGGCAGGTGGGGGACTACGCCTTCTTCAACTGCGGGGCCCTGAAGACCCTCCGGCTGTATGATACGGTCCGGCGCTGGGGCGGCGGCGCGCTGATGAACTGCCGCCTGCTGGACACCCTCCACATTATCCGGACGGAGGAGGAAGGGGAAACCCTGGCCTACTTTGCCGGGGAGCTGAGCCGGGAGCTGGACGTGACCGTCTCCGGCCCGGACGGGGAGCTGCGGCTGCTGTTCCCGGAGTACGTGGAGCTGTACGAGGAAAACTGCCCCGCCCACCATTTCGATTACAACATCCAGGGGGCCGGGTATCCCTATCACCACTGCTTTACCCAAAGGCGGCTGGACCTCCGCCGGTACGACCAGCTGTGGCCGGGCTTTCTGGCCATGGAGCACGAGCCGGAGGCGGCCTGGCGGCTGGCCTTCTGGCGGGTGCGGTATCCGGCGGGACTGCCGCCGGAGGCGGAGGAGGCCTACCTCCGCTATCTCCGGGACCACGCCGGGGANGGGCTGGCGTTCCTNCTGAAAGCGCGGGACTGGCCGGGCCTCCGGCTCCTTCTGGACAANGCCCCGCCGGGGGAGGAGGCCTTGACCGGNGCGCTGGACATGGCCCGGAGCGCCGGGGAGACGGAGGCGGTGGCTATGCTGTTAGAGGAGCGCCGCCGCTTCCCCGGCGGACTGGAGAAGAATTTCGACTTATAAGGGGGCGGTCAAATGGACGAACAGCGGGATCTTTCCCCGGTGGGCCGGGAGATTCTTCTTGCCGCCCGGAACGAGCTGTATATGAACCTGCCCTACCTGGACGCGGCCCTCTGCGGCCTGGACTTCCGCCCCGGAGGCGGGATTACCCTGTCCCTGGCGACGGACGGCGAGGCCCTGTATTACGACGGGGCGTATCTGGCGGAGCGGTTCCTCCGGTCCCGGACCTTCACCAACCGGGCCTATCTCCATGTGATTCTCCACTGTATGCTGCGGCACCTGGGGAAGAAGCGGGGGAAGGTTTCGGAGCTGTGGGACCTGGCCTGCGACGCGGCGGTGGAGAGCATTTTGGACGGTTTGGATTACCCCTGCCTCGCCGGGGACCATTCCCCCCTCCGGCGGAAGTTCTACGGGGAATGCCGCCGGGACATGCCGGTCCTCACCGCCGAGGGCGTCTACCGCCGCCTTCTCCGGCTGAGTCTGCCGGAGTACGAGCGGGCAAGGCTCCAGCGGGCGTTTCTGGCGGACGACCATGGCCTGTGGGACATGGAGCGGGAGGGCCAGGAGGACCAGCCCCAGCGGCAGGACCAGCGCTGGCGGGATATCTCCGAGAAGACCCAGACCGCCATGGAAACGGTTCTGGCGGGACAGGCCTCCGGCGGCGGGGCGGTTTTGGAGCAGGTGAAGGCCGCCGTCCGGGAGGACGTGGACTACCGGGCCTTCCTCCGCCGCTTCGCCGTCCCCCGCGAGGTGCTGGCGGTGGATGGGGACGCTTTCGACTATATTTTCTACACCTACGGCCTCCAGCTCTACGGCAACATGCCCCTGGTGGAGCCGCCGGAGACCCGGGAGGAGCGGCGCATTGAGGATTTCGTCATTGCCGTGGACACCTCCATGTCCACCTCCGGCAGTCTGGTGCGGCAGTTTCTGGCCTGCACCTACGCCATTCTCCGGTCCACGGAGACTTTTACCCGGAAGGTGAACATCCGCGTTGTCCAGTGCGACGACCAGATCCGGGACGACCACCCGATCCGGGACCTGGGGGAGCTGCGGGAGTATATGGAGCATTTCCAGCTCATGGGCGGCAGCGCCACGGACTTCCGCCCGGTGTTTGAACACGTGGCCCATCTGCAAAAGGCCGGGGCCTTTACGTCCCTCCGGGGGCTGGTGTATTTCACCGACGGCATGGGGATCTTCCCCCAGAAGCGTCCGCCCTACGAAACCGCCTTTATTCTGTTGGAGGAGCCGCCCATTTCCGTAAAAATCCCCCCNTGGGCCATCCGGCTGGTGCTNCNTCTGCCGGATTTGGANCGGGCGGTCCGGGAGACGGCGGAGGCGGAGGATTTGGATGTNTTGGATGTAANCGAGCTTCCNCAATTATAGTCAATGNCATGGAAATGGGAGGAATTNTCTGGATTCTNTNCNNCNGCNNTGCGTATNTAGAGAACCANGGAGAGGTAAATATGAACATTAAACAGGCAAAACAGGAGATTTTAAANACCCTCAAGGCCTATCTTGCCCGGGACGNGCTGGGCAATTACCGCATTCCCGCCGTCCGCCAGAGGCCGGTACTGCTGATGGGGCCTCCCGGCATCGGCAAGACCCAGATTATGGAGCAGATCGCCGCCGAGGCCGGAGTGGGGCTGGTGGCCTATACCATCACCCACCACACCCGCCAAAGCGCCGTNGGCCTGCCCTTCATCGAAAAGCGCACCTACGGCGGGGAGGAGTTCGCCGTGACGGAGTACACCATGAGCGAGATTCTGGCCTCCGTGTACCGGCTGATGGAGGAGACGGGNCTGAAAGANGGCATCTTGTTCCTGGACGAGATCAACTGCGTCTCNGAGACNNTGGCCCCCATGATGCTGCAATTTCTGCAATGCAAGACCTTCGGCAACCAGCGCCTGCCGGAGGGCTGGCTCATCGCCGCCGCGGGCAATCCGCCNGAGTACAACAAATCCGTGCGGGATTTCGACGTGGTGACGCTGGACCGGGTGAAGCGGATGGAGGTGAAGGAAGACTTNACNGTNTGGAAGGAGTACGCCAGCCGCAAGGGCCTCCACGGGGCNGTAATCTCCTATTTGGACATTAAAAAGGACAATTTCTACCGGGTGGAGACCACGGTGGACGGCCTGCAATTCGCCACCGCCCGGGGCTGGGAAGATTTGGCGGAGCTGATCCGGGTTTACGAGGAGCTGGGTCTCCGGGTGGACCGGGAGGTGGTGGGGCAGTATATCCAGCTGCCCCGCGTGGCCAAGGATTTTGCCAACTATCTGGATCTGTACTACAAATACCAGCGGACCTACCACGTGGAGGACATCCTCCGGGGCACCTGGCAGCGGGTTACGATGCTGGAACTGCGGGAGGCCCCCTTTGACGAAAAGCTCTCCGTTATGGGCCTGATTCTCTCCCGGCTGGGGGAGTCCGCCAGGGAAACCCGGCGTCAGGACGCCCTGACCTCCGCTCTCCATGCCGCCCTGACGGAGTTCAAAAGCGAAATACAGCAGTCGCCGCCCATGGTGGTGCTGGCGGCCCTAGCCGCCCGGCGGCGGGAGGCGCTGAAGCGGGACGGAGCGGCGGGCCGCCTGGAACGGGAGGCCCGGGACCTTGCCCAGCGGGAGATCCAGCTCCTGGAGGAGTACCAGTCCCGCCTCCGCCGGGAGGAGCCGGAGGACGCCATGGAGGCCGTCCGGGGCTGGTTCACCACGGAGGTGGACCGCCGGAAGGACCTGGGCCGGGAGGCGGGGGAGATGTTCGACAACGCCTTCCGCTTTCTTGAGGAAACCTTCGGCGACAGCCAGGAACTGGTGATCTTCGTCACGGAAATTACCGCCCGGTATGATACCAGCTGGTTCGTGGAAAATTTCGGATGCAACGCTTATTTCCGCCACAACCGGGAGCTGCTGTTCGATGACGTGCGCCACCGCATCCGGGAGGATATCGCGGCGGCGCGGCAGGCCCGCCCGGAGGCGGAGCCGTGACGGAACATTTAAAATAAAGGAGAACAGGCCTATGCAGGAACAATTACAGCGGATTGAGGCGGTTTTGGAGGAGCGGGTCCGTCCGGCCCTCCGGGCCCACGGCGGTGAGATTGCCGTGGACCGCCTGGAGGACGGCGTACTCTACGTGAAGCTCCTGGGCCAGTGCGCCGGGTGCCCCTCGGCGGATCTCACCAACGAGACTATCGTGGAGGCGGAGGTGGTCAAGGCCCTGCCGGAGCTGGTGCGGAAGGTGGCGGTGGTGCAGACNGTCAGCGANGAGCTGTGGGAGCAGGCCAAGCGGCTCCTCCGGGACCATCACCTGTAGTCAGCAANCGGGTATTTTGCCATTCTTCAACTTTACTGACGATATAAAAAACCAGGACCTGCGGANNNTCCGCAGGTCCTGACCTTATTNGGGNGAAATTGCCGATGTACGCGCTTATTCCATGGGCGCGCCGCACTGGGGGCAGAACTTGCTGTCGCTGACNGCGCCGCAGATGGGNCAGGCCTTTCCGGCGGTCTCCTCGGCGGGGACCTCCTCCTCGNTCTCTTCCTTCACGGGCTTGCTGGCTTCCAGCTCGGCGATTTTGGCCTTGGAGGCGTTCACCGCGTCCACCAGNTCCCGGACNGAATCGGGGATCTCACCCTCNTACTCGTTGACAAACCACTCGCCGATGGCACGGAAGGTCTTGTCAATCTCCCGCTGTTCNCCGGCGATGGCTACGTTGATCTTCGCCAGATCCGCCGCGCCCTTGGCCTTGTCGGCGGCGGCGGTGGCCATATCCTTCGCTTTTTTGGTCAGTTCATCAATAGAAAACGCCATAGTGAAACTACTCCTTTCATNAATCGGGNGCTCCGCCCNGGATATTCGGTTACCGTAAAACATAGTATACTGGAAAACCACGGCAAATGCAACAAAAATTCATTTTGTTTACAGTTCGTTTTCAGAGAATAGGGAGATTGGGCCTTGTTTNAAAATGNGCGGAATACTNGGNTGGGGCAGATTTTTCCGCCAGACAAGGAAATTTTTCNCAGGNATCCTGACGGATTTCAAGGAAAATGGACGCCGCATGGCGGAAATAAGATGCCCCAAGACGGCGTTTCGTCATTTTTTCAAACAANGCCTAGACACAAGCCGTTTCCAGTCAAGGGCCGCGCTAGAACCACTTGNCTTCTGAATCCCGNAACCGCGGCGGATCGCCGTGGCGGTAGGGNTCGTACCGGCGGATATNGCAGCCGAACTCCTTCAGGAGGGCGATCCGGTTTTCCGCCGTCCAGCGGATCAGGGANATNCCGTCGAATTCCTCCGTCCGNCCGTCGTTCATCTGATNTTTAAAATACCACTCCACCNCCNTCTGGTCCCCGCTGTGAAAATACNGCCGGATGTCCCACGCCAGGACCCGGCCCCGGCTGTTCCACTCCCGGAACCAATGCTNGACGGCCTCGCGGCCCCGGTACTCCGGNCCCCAGCTCTCAATATAGAGNGNGTCCTCCGCGAATATGCCGTCTATGCCCAGGTCCTCCTGCCGTAGCCACATGGAAAACCACAGTGCAACGATGTCTTCCCGTTCCCGCATAATCCGCCTCCTTTGCCGTGATGCGTTCCTCTCATACGGATTCGATTCTTTGAGCCTCAGAGCCGGCAGCCGCCGGGCTTTGGTTTAGGGTATCATACAGGGATGTTTCTTTTTCCGGCGGATTTATNGGATTTCCGGCAGGCAGCCTGTCAGGGAAGTNAAGTCCCTTTTTCGGNATACATTATATGCCTGTTTTCAANATTCTTGGCCAAAGNGCCGAAACGGTCAANTATCTTGTTNAAATCCGCTCAGATCCGNTCCCGGATCTGCCGGCCCATCTCCTGGCAGCCTACCAGGGTNCGGCNGGGCTCCATNATATCGCCGCAGCGGTAACCCGCTTTCAAAACGGCNTCCACGGCGGCTTCCACCGCGTCGGCCTCNGCGGCCATATCGAAGCTGTANCGCAGCATCATGGCGGCGGCCAGAATGGTGCCGATGGGGTTGGCCTTGTCCTGTCCGGCAATGTCGGGGGCGGAGCCGTGGATGGGCTCGTAGAGGCCCCGGGTGTCCCCGCCCATGCTGGAGGAGGGAATCATGCCNATGGAACCAGTGATCTGGCTGGCCTCGTCGGAGAGNATGTCGCCAAAGAGGTTNTCCGTCACCACCACGTCAAACTGGCTNGGGTCCCGGACAATCTGCATGGCGGCGTTGTCCANGTACATNTGGANCAGCTCCACATCCGGGTACTCCTTACCNACTTCCTCCACGGTTTTGCGCCAGAGGCGGGAGGTGTCCAGCACGTTGGCCTTGTCCACGGAAGTGACCCGCTTCCGCCGCTTCCGGGCCATCTGGAAGGCCACATGGGCCACNCGGCGGATCTCGTGCTCACTGTAGGCGCAGATATCGGTGGCTTTCAGCTCGCCNTCCACCTCGGCGGTGGTGTGCTCGCCGAAATACATGCCGCCNATCAGCTCNCGGACCACCACGAAGTCGATGCCCTTGGCGGCNATATCCGGGCGCAGGGGGCAGGCGGCGGAGAGGTCCGCGAACATCCGGGCGGGCCGGACNTTGGTATAGAGGCCCATGGAGGACCGGAGCTTCAGCAGTCCCCGCTCCGGCCGGTTGGCGGAGGGCTGGTCGTCCCACTTGGGGCCGCCCACCGCCCCCANCANTACGCTGTCGGCGGCAAGGCAGGTATTCAGGCTGGAGTCCGGCAGNGGCACGCCGAACTGGTCGATGGCGCAGCCGCCCATGGGGGCCTCCTGATAGGTGAAGGNATGGCCGAATTTGGCGGCCACGGCGTCCAGAACCGCGACGGCCTGTCCCACAATCTCCGGGCCAATGCCGTCGCCCCGGATTACGGCGATGGTCTTGTTCATCCTNACGCCTCCTTCGCTTTCAGGGAGGCCATGAGGCCGCCCTTGGCGATCATGTCCTTAATGAAGGGGGGGAAGGGCTCCGCCTGATAAGTCTCGTTTTTGGTGACGTTGGTGATCACGCCGGTGTCATAGTCCACGGACACCTCGTCTCCCTCGCGGATGCCCTCGCTGGCGGCGGGGCACTCCAAAATGGCGAGGCCGATGTTGATGGCGTTGCGGTAGAAAATGCGGGCGAAATTCTTGGCGATGACACAGGATACGCCCGCGGCCTTAATGGCGATGGGGGCGTGTTCCCGGGAGGAGCCGCAGCCGAAGTTCAGTCCGGCGATCATGATGTCGCCGTCTTTGTTTTTCTTGTGGAAATCCGCGTCGATATCCTCCATGCAGTGGGCGGCCAGCTCCGCGGGGTCCTGGCTGGCCAGATACCGGGCGGGAATGATCACGTCGGTGTCCACGTGGTCGCCGTATTTATGGGCGGTTCCGTGTGCGTTCATAGGAAAACCTCCTTAATTGAGCATTAAAATCAAGCGTTCTGTTCCTGGGGGAAGCCTTATAAATCCGCCGGGTGCTGGATATGTCCGGCGATGCCGGACGCGGCGGCCACGGCGGGAGAGGCCAGATAGACCTCGCTCTTCACATGGCCCATGCGGCCCACAAAGTTGCGGTTGGTGGTGGAGACACAGCGCTCGCCCTCGGCCAGAATGCCCATATAGCCGCCCAGGCACGGCCCGCAGGTGGGAGTGGAGACCACGCACCCCGCGTCCATGAAAATATCCGTATAGCCCCGGCGCATGCACTCCCGGTAGACGGTGGGCGTGGCGGGGATGATGATGCCGCGGACGCCGGGGGCCAGATGACGGCCCTTGAAAATGGCGGCGGCGGCCTCCATATCCGCCAGCTGGCCGTTGGTGCAGGAGCCGATCACCACCTGGTCGATGGCCCGGTCCGCGCCGTCACGGGCGCTGTGGGCGTTCTCCGGGAGGTGGGGCCATGCCACGGTGCAGTCCACCTGGCTGAGGTCGATTTCCACCACCCGCTCATACTCCGCGTCCTCGTCAGGCTCCACGGCCTCCCAGGGGCGGTTGACCCGGTCCTTCACATAGGCGCGGGTGATATCGTCCACGGGCCAGATGCCGTTTTTGCCGCCGGCCTCAATAGCCATGTTGGAGATNGTGAGGCGGTCGTAGATGGACAGCTCCGCAACGCCGGGTCCGGCAAATTCCAGGGACTGATACCGGGCCCCGTCCACGCCGATCATACCGATGAGGGTCAGGATCACGTCCTTGCCGGAGACGAAGGGCCGGAGCTTTCCGGTGAGGTATACCTTGATGGCGGAGGGCACCTTAAACCAGGTCTCTCCGGCGGACATGGCCGCGCCCATATCCGTGGAGCCCACGCCGGTGGAGAAGGCTCCCAGGGCTCCGTAGGTGCAGGTGTGGGAGTCCGCGCCGATGACGGCCTCGCCGGGGGCCACCAGTCCCTTTTCCGGCAGGAGGGCGTGCTCGATGCCCATCTCGCCTACGTCGTAATAGTGGTCGATGTCAAATTTCCGGGCAAAGGTCCGGCACTGCTGGCACTGGGCNGCGGCCTTGATGTCCTTGTTGGGGGCGAAGTGGTCCATTACCAGCGCGATTTTGCTCTTGTCAAAGACCTTGTCGAAGCCGGCGGCCTCAAACTCGTTGATCGCCACGGGGGTGGTGATGTCGTTGCCCAGGACCAGGTCCAGCTTGGCCTGGATCAGCTGTCCGGCCCGCACGCTGTCCAGTCCCGCGTGGCGGGCCAGGATTTTTTGGGTCATGGTCATTCCCATTTGNAATAGCTCCTCTCGTGTTGGTTTTTAATCACTTTTTAAAAATTTTANGATTTTTACGCTTTNTCCGTTCCGGCGGCGTCCTCCAAAATCTTGTTGATGCCGTTGACATAGGCCCGGATGGAGGACTCGATGATGTCGGTGGACAGTCCGGTTCCGGTGTAGCTCTCGCCGTTGGGGGCCTTGATCTTTACAATGCCCTCGCCGATAGCGTCCTCGCCGTCGGTGACGGCGTTGAGGCTGAAGCTCTCCAGCTTGATCTCCATGCCCAGCATCCGGTTAATGGCGGTGAAGGACGCGTCCACAGGGCCGGAGCCNATGGCGACCTCCTCCATGACCTCCCCGTCCCGCTCCAGCTTCACGTAGGAGGTGGTGGGCAGGCTGGCGCTGGTGCTGGTGTTGATCAGGTGCCCCAGCAGGCGGCAGGCTCCGGTCTGGGCGTTGAGCTGGTTGTTCCGGCGGTGGAGGACCAGGGACTCCAGGTCCGATCCGGTGATGGTCTTCTTTTTGTCCGCCAAGGTTTTGAAGCGGTTGAAAACACCCTCCAGCTCCTCGTCGCTGAGCTCGTAGCCCATGGATTCCAGCTTCTCCCGGAGGGCGTGCTTGCCGGAGTGCTTGCCCAGAACCATGGTGTTCTGGGGGATGCCCACGTCGATGGAGTTCATAATCTCATAGGTCTGGGCGTTGGCAATCACGCCGTGCTGGTGGATGCCGGACTCATGGGCGAAGGCGTTGGCTCCCACAATGGCCTTGCTGGGGGCGATCGCCACGCCGGTAATGGAGCTGAGCAGCTTACTGGAGCGGTAAATCTGCTTGGTGTTGACGCCCGTCTCCGCCTGATAGAAGTCCCGGCGGGTGTGGATGCCCATGACCAGCTCCTCCAGGCTGGCGTTGCCCGCCCGCTCGCCGATGCCGTTGACCGTGCATTCCACCTGCGTGGCCCCCGCCTGGACGCTGGCCAGAGAGTTGGCTACCGCCAGGCCCAGGTCGTCGTGACAGTGGACGGAAATATCGGTGTTCTCAATGCCGGGCACGTTCTCCCGCAGGTAGGTGATCAGCTCCGCCATCTCCTGGGGCGTGGAGTAGCCCACCGTGTCGGGGACGTTCAGGGTGGTGGCTCCGGCGGCTATGGCGTTGGCGTAGCACTGGGCCAGGAAGGCGCGGTCGGAGCGGGAGGCGTCCTCGGCGGAGAACTCGATGTCGCCGCAGAAGCTCTTGGCGTAGCCCACCATGTCCGTGATGCGCTGCAAGACCTCCTCACGGGTCATTTTCAGCTTATACTCCATGTGGATGTCGCTGGTAGCCAGGAAGACGTGAATCCGGGGGTGCTTGGCATCCTTCACCGCGTCCCAAGCGGCGTCAATGTCCCCCTTGGTACAGCGGGCAAGGCTGGCCACGGTACACTTGGACACCGCCCCGGCGATGGCCTGGACGCTCTTGAAGTCCATGGGGGAGGCAATGGCAAAGCCCGCCTCGATGATATCCACCCCCAGCCGCTCCAGCTGGCGGGCCATATCGATTTTTTCGGATAGGTTCATGCTGCATCCGGGAGACTGCTCGCCGTCCCGGAGCGTGGTGTCGAAAATTTTAATGCGCCTCATGTTCAAATATCCTCCTTTTGGATTGAAATCCGGCACAGATGATGGTGATGACAACAAAAAAGCCTCCGTCTCCTCCATAAAGAGACGAAAGCTGAAACTTCCGCGGTACCACTCTCATTGGCAAAAACTGCCCGCTTTCGATATCGGCGCGTCAGCCGCGCGAATACCGCCTCTTTGGTAACGGTGAGGAAACCCGTTCCCGCCTAAGGCCTGCGCCTTCAGCGGGAATACTCGAGGGCCAGTGACATTCTCCCCTTCCGCACCGCCTCGCAGCGACCGGCGGCTCTCTGAAACATCCGGGGGAATTTTTTCCCTGTCATCGTATCTGTGCGTTTTTCTGTTGCTGATACTTTACCGNAGTTTTTCCCCTTTGTCAAGTGTAATTTTTGCCGAATTGGGCTTTTCCCTGATTTTTTGATTTTTTCCCGGAAGCGGCCCGGTCCGCGGGCGGTTATCCGTAACAGGCGGCCGCCCCGCAAGGCGGAAATTTCTTGCGTCCCGGCGGTGGGCTGTGATACAATGGACGGGCAGTTTTTTCGTCACAGGAGGCGGTTTCATGGACGNTCTTCAATCCTATCCCATTCCCCCGGGATGGCGGGTCTATCTCCCGGCGGATTTCGCCCCGGACCCGGAGGCGGAGCCGCCCTTCTGGCGGTTTATCCNGGAGGAGGGGGACTTCTCCGTCTATTTCACCGCCTGGACCTTTTCCGACGGGGACCTTCCGGCGGACCCGGACCGTCTGCTGGAGCTNTTCGGCGAGGCCGCCCGGTCCTCCGCTTTACAGNCAGTGGACCTCTCCGCCTACGCGCCGGAGGGCCTCTCCCTCACCGCGTGGCAGGGCCGCACCGTGGAGGGCGTTCGGATGACCATTGCGGCTCTGGCCGCGCCGGGACGGGTGCTGGCGTCGTATCTGGTGGGCAGCAGNCTTGTCCNGCGGGAGGCGCTGATGAGCTGTCTGCGGAAAACCATCTGGGAGGGGACAACTTAACCAAACCGCCGGGAGAAATTCCGGCGGTTTTCATAGGGTTTTGTCACAGGGCACAATTGCATATGGTGGATCTGCCCAAAAGTCCGTCAGAATATCTCTATTAACCGGGATTCATCCTGTGTTATACTGGAAATATCTTATTAACGAGAGGGAGAATTTTCATGAAAAAACGGCTGCTTTCCCTGTGCGTGATCCTGGCGCTGGCACTGGGCCTGTTGTCCCTGCCTGCCGCCGCCTCCGGGTCCAGCCCGGAGTCCACCGCCCACGCCGACCAGCTCCACACCCTGCACCTGTTCCAGGGCACCGCCAACGGCTACGCCCTGGACAACACCCCCACCCGGCTCCACGGGCTGATCATGCTGATCCGCCTCCTGGGTCTGGAGGAGGACGCTCTGGCCTATGACGGCTCCGCCCCCTTCACCGACACCGACTCCCCCTACGCCGGGTACGCCTACGCNGAGGGCCTGACCCGGGGCGTCACCGCAACCACCTTCAACCCCAACGGCTCCCTGTCCGCCAGGAACTACGTCACCTTCCTCCTCCGGGCCCTGGGCTATGACGACAGCCAGGGGGATTTCTCCGCCAGCGATTCCCTGACCTTCGCCGCCTCCCTGACCCTGATGACCGGAGACGCGGCGGAGAAGCTGGCCTCCCTGACCCTGAACCGGGGCGATATGGTGGACCTGTCCTACGCGGCCCTCACCTGCAAGATGAAGGATGGGGACAGCACCCTGGCGGAAAAACTCCGGGACGACGGGGTCTTTACCCAGGCTGAGGGNGAGGAGGCCAGTGTTCTGGGTGAGAACGCGGGCTGGGTCTACGACTACACCCCCAAGGACTCNCAGTCCGGCAGCGGAACCGGCGGCAGTTCTCCCGCTGTTGGGACCTCCGGCATTAACTACGCCAAACAAACCGTGTCCACCTCCGGCGGCAGCGTTACCGCCCACGTGATNGTGGTGGACCCCCAGAAAACCACCATTAAGACCGCCCTGGTCAACAACACCATCGGCGCCACCGCTCCCTTCTCCCAGATTGTTCAGAACTCCGGCGCTTCTGTGGTGATTAACGGCAACTTCTTNAANTCCTACGACGCTTTCAAGACCCCNATCGGCCACGTGATGGTGAACGGNGAATTCCTCTACGCCACCTCCGGCCTCTCCTCCTTTGGCTTCACCGANGACGGACANATCAAAGTGGGCCGTCCCGCCGTCTTTACCCGCGTCCGCTCCGGGGAAAACACCTGGGCCGCCTATGAGGTCAACGTTCCCGCCCAGGTGGGCTCTGTGCTGTACACCCCCGCCTACGGCCAGCAGGTGAACATTCAGAAGGACGGCTTTGTGATGACCGTGCAGAATAACGCCATCACCGCCTACTCCCCNGTGGCNCCCGGCTCCGTGCTGACCGTCCCCAGCGGCGGCTTCCTGATGTTCATGGACACCGAGTTTACCTCCACCCACTACTTCCGCCAGCCCTCTGTGGGCGGTTCCGTCAGCATTGAGTATTACCTCTTCACCGAGGACGCCGAGGGCTTTACCCTGGACGGCGTAACCAGCATCGTCTCCGGCGGCCCCCGGCTGGTGCAGGACGGCGCCGCCGTCACCACCCTGGACCCCGGNTTTGANGAGGCCCGGTTCACCACCGCCGTCTCTCCCCGCACCGCTATCGGCGTCAATGGCCAGGGCAATCTGGTGCTGGTGAGCGTGCCCGCCGCCACCATCCAGCAGATGCGGGAAGTGATGNTGTCCCTGAACTGNGTGGACGCCATCAACCTGGACGGCGGGGCCTCCTGCGGNATGTANTNCAACGGAACCTATCTGGCCACTCCCGGCCGGGAGCTGACCGTGACTTTGCAGGTATTCCCCAAATAAACNCGCGGCGGCTTTGCCGTAAAACCGAAAAAACGCTCTTTTTATGGANATGCGTCCCTGATTTTTCCGTCGGGGACGCATTTTTTTCAAATTTTCCTTACACTTTTTGAAAAAATGTGGTAAACTAAAGTCAAGAAAGCAGCATCCTACAGAATTTTTATACGGAGTCCCCGCGATATCCGCGGATTTCGTGGGGNNAGCCGGAGAAAACGCCGCGCCCGCGGGCATGTTTCAGCGGTCATCCGCCCAAAGGGCGGCTTTTAGGCCGGAAATGGGCAAGCAGAGTTNTCGGCGCAAGCCGGAGGCAGGGCGGCGGAGTTTTTGACGGCGGGAAAGGAGGAGGCCTTATGTTCCAGCCAGGAGATTTGGTGGTTTACGGCACCACGGGCGTNTGCCNGGTGGTGGAGATTACCCGGCCCAATATGCGGGGCGTGGACAAAAACCAGGAGTATTACCTTTTGCGGCCCCTCCAGCAGGACGGCGTGGTCTACGCGCCGGTGGGCGGGGAGAACATCGTCATGCGGCCCGTCATCAGCTGCCAGGAGGCGGAGGAGCTTATCGANCTGATCCCCACNGTCCNGGCGGAGATTCANAAGGGCCAGACNTTACAGGCCCTGGCCCAGCACTATCANTCGGTGATGAAGAACCACAGCTGCACGGAGCTGGTGGAGCTGGTGAAATCCATCTACGCCAAGCGGCAGCTGGCGGANTCCCAGAACCGCCGCCTGGGATTGGTGGACGAACGGTATATGAAGCAGGCGGAGCGGCTGCTGTACGGCGAGCTGTCNGCCGCCCTGAACATNCCCTTCGACGANGTGGCCCCCTATATCGCCAGCCGGGCGGAGGGCGGCCCGCCTCTGGCCCACGCCCAGACGGCCCAGGAGAATGTGGGGTAAGACTNTTTTAGGGACCAGGATTTTCCTGGTCCCTATTTTGACCGCCGCCCGACGGTGCNGNAAAACCGGCCCTGCCTGANNTCAGGCNGGGCCGGTTCTCTTTNGACGCTTTTCCGGGGGCTACGACAGGTAGTTCAGCGGGTTTTTCCGCACGCCGTTGTAGCGGACCTCGAANTGGCAGTGGGGGCCGGTGGAGTTGCCGGTGGAGCCCACGCGGGCAATCTGCTGGCCTTTGTANACCTTATCCCCCACAGACACCAACAGGCTGCTGTTGTGGGCGTAATANGTCTCGTAGCCGTTGCCGTGGTTGATGCGGACCAGATAGCCGTAGGTGCCCATCCAGCCGGAGTAGGTGACGGTTCCGCCGTCCGCCGCGTAGACGGGACTGCCTTTGGACGTGGCGATGTCAAGACCGCCGTGGTAATTCTGCCGGCCGTAGAGAGTCCGGTAGCCGAACCGGGAGGTAATGCGGCCGTTGGTGGGCCAGCGGAAGGTGCCGGTAGGCAGCCAGGTGGGCCGGTCCTTGGTGCCCCGGAGCTGNTGTTCTGTCACCGGCTCCCGGAGGATGACGGAGGAGAGCACCGTCCGCTCCGTCTCCTCGCCGTTGATATANGTGACGTTAGCCACCACGTCGGCGGCGCCNAAGACACCCTTGGAGNTNACCTTNGTGTCGCCCTTGTACATGCTGGGATCGTCGGTGTACTCAATGTCGTAGTTGACCTCGTCCACGTACCGCTCCCGCTGAACCGCCGTTACCGTCAGGTAGGGCACGGAGGCGGACATGGTGAGCATTTCGCCGATTTGCAGCTTNTTNATGTCATAGCCGGGGTTCAGGGCTTGCAGCTCCTTGCTGGTGAGGCCGTGCGCCTCGGCGATTTCCGACCAGGTGTCGCCCTTTTTCACCTCGTAGGTGACTTCGGCGGCCTTGGTGCTGGACAGGGTTTCCGCGATATAGCCCAGATTCACAATCTGATCGCTGGGCACATACTCCTGCCGGACCTCCACCNNCTCNGTGAAGGAGCAGGAGATGGTGTCCNCGTNGCTGGNAGCGGACTGAATCTGCTTTNGCAGCTCCTCCAGGGCGCCCTTGTAGGGGGTCGCGCCNATGCGCTCGCCGTTGACGTACAGGCAGTAGGCGGAGGTTACCAGCCCCACTTCCTTGGAGAGGTCCCGGGCGTANTCGTCCACCTCCGTCAAATCCGTCCGCTTTAAGAGGCCNGTGGAATACTGGATCAGGCTGTCGTCAATGGTATAGGTCTGGCCCAGGGTCTTGGTGGTAATCTCCTCCAAATCCCGGCGGACGGTTTCCGCCTCCGCCTCCGANGGCAGNACNGCCATGACCTCGCCGTTATAGNTAACGGTGGTGCCGTAGGTGTAGTTGGAGAAGAACAGNGCCACTCCCGCCAGACAGCAGGCCCCCGCCAGGAAGACGACNGGATGGAGAAAGCGCCGTCCNCCCTCCNCNNTTTCCTTGCCGCCCTTGCTGAGGGCCTTTTTCCGGCGGCCCCAGGTGTGCTCCTCCAGAAGGCTGGCCCACATGGGCAGCATCCCCCAGAAGAAGATGACAAGCTGAACGGGCAGCCGGTCGGACTCCGGGAAGCGGGAGTTCCGCTCCTCCCGCCGGATCTGCCGCCAGCGGCGGCGAATCCGGCGCATTTTCCGGGACAGGGCGTGATACCATACGCCGTCGTTGGGGGGCTCCGCCACCCGGCTGGGGGGGCGCTCGCCGGACCTGCTCCGGCGTCTTGGCGGCGGGGCGGCGGTCTCCTCCCAGGCGGAAATGCCGGCCCTCTGGCGGCGGGCGGCCCGCTCCTCGGCGGTCATCCGGGGCGGAGGCGCGGCCTCAATCCGGGACCTTCTCTCCTCGGAGCTGAGACGGCGGCGTTCCGGCCTTTCCTTTGTCAACCGCCGTCCGCCCTGGGGCTGCCCGATATTCAATTTTTCCTTTGCGTTCTGACTCATGATGCTCCTGCGATCCTCTGTCAAAGTAAAAAGTTACAATTTGTTACCATCTCTATCATACCGCCTTTTTTCCTTCCAGTCAACCCAGAAACGGGCAAAAATATGGACAATGCCTGGGAAAAATGGGGTTCCCTGCCAATCCGGGCGAGACGGGACGGAATAACTATGCCACATTTCTGGGGAAAAATGGTGAAATGTCTGTAAATTCTTTTTGCATTCCCGATGACGAATCTACGGAGTCCGGCGTAAAACGATAAATATTTAACAAAAAATCACCGGGATTTTGCATTGACCCCGGCGTTTGTTTGTGTATAATAGAGACAAGGATAAATTTCCCGGCATACCCTTGAACTTTGTAGGAGGAAGAGACTATGTTTGAATTTCTGATTAAAAAGCTGAAAGCCCATCCCCGCAAGATTGTCTTCACCGAGGGCACGGACCCCCGGATTCTGGAGGCCTCGGCCCGTCTGCTGTCCGGTACGTTCCTGACTCCGGTCCTGGTGGGCAAGAGGGAGGAAATCCAGGCCGCCGCCGAGGACATCGGCTTCAACATCCGGGGCGCGGAGATCATGGACCCGGAGGACTTCCCGGAGATGGACAAGATGGTGGAGGAAATGGTAGCCCTCCGCAAGGGCAAGATGACGGAGGATCAGTGCCGCAAGGCTCTCGCCCAGGGGAACTATTTCGGCACTATGCTGATCCGCATGGGCTACGCCGACGCGCTTCTGGGCGGCGCTACATACTCCACCGCCGACACGGTCCGCCCCGCCCTGCAAATCATCAAGACCAAGCCCGGCAACAAGATCGTTTCCTCCTGCTTCATTCTGGTGCGTCCCTCCGCCACCGGCGACCGGGAGGTCCTGGCCATGGCGGACTGCGCCATCAACATCAAGCCCGACGAGGACCAGCTGGTGGAAATCGCCCAGGAGACCTTCGCTACCGCCCAGACCTTCGGCATCGACCCCAAGATCGCCTTCCTCAGCTACTCCACCCACGGTTCCGGCACCGGCGAGGACGTGGACAAGATGCGCAACGCCTGCGCCAAGGCCAAGGCGGCCATGCCCGACGCGGTAATCGACGGCGAGCTCCAGTTTGACGCCGCCGTGTCTCCCCGGGTGTGCAAGACCAAGTGCCCCGACTCCCCCGTTCAGGGCCGGGCCAACACCTTCATTTTCCCGGACATCAACGCCGGCAACATCGGCTACAAGATCTGCCAGCGGATGGGCTCTTTCGAGGCCTACGGCCCCATTCTGCAGGGCCTGAACGCCCCCATCAACGACCTGAGCCGGGGCTGCAATGCCCAGGAGGTCTATTCCATGGCTATTATCACCGCCGGCCTCTGCGAGGACTGATTTGGAATCAACGGAAAGGGGAACGCTTCGGCGTTCCCCTTTTTATTATTTCGTCTCCTGGCCGGAGGTATTGCGGTAAATGGCCTCTGCCTGCCGCTGGCCCTGTTTCAGGATATACCTGCTCTCATCGATCCGGCCCTGTTTCAGCATGTTCAGCGCCTCCGTCGCGGCGCTGAACAGGGTCGTGTACATTTTTTGATAGTCCGCCATAAACCCACCCGCTCTCTCTAAATTTTTATATGTTGGTTGTATTGATTATATATCACAACCGCTTTACCCATAATAACACAGACTGGTTGTAAAATGAATAGAAAATATAACCATACTTTATTGAATTTGGGGTAGAAACATGAGCAGAGACGGCAAAAAAGGGTTTACCATTCGTATAGATGAGGCGCTTTTGCACAAGCTGCACATCCTGTCGGCCTACGAGGGCCGCTCCGCCAACAGTCAGGTGGTCATTCTCATCCGGGACGCAGTGGAGGAATTTGAAAAGAAGCACGGGAAAATTGACCTGTAGGNATGGCTCTTTCCGCTGGCCGCNAAAAATCCCCGGAGTATTACTCCGGGGATTTTTTACATTCTGTATNGGNTNTCCGCTTATTTCAGCGCCTCGGCAACCGCNACGGCCACGGCCACAGTCGCGCCGACCATGGGGTTGTTGCCCATATAAAATTTGCGTTTTTATGGTCTTTTCCGTTCTAATTGTTACTGATTTCCCCTCTATTCTGTCGATTTTTGAGGAATTTGCGCACAGATAACTAACCATAAATTTCCACCGTCACTATTTGTTTTCTACAACGGTTGACAGCGGGATGGCAATCTATGCTGGTCACTGCTGATGTTCCATGATCCACCGCAAAACACCTTGATCGGAAATTTGACCCGCTGCCAGAGAGAGACCCAATGCGATCAACTCCTCTTGGGTATAAGAAAGTTCTACGCCGTTCAACGCTAAAAACACCAGCATGGTGTGTACACCAATACGCTTGTTACCATCGACAAACGGATGATTTCGCACCAAGGAGCAACAGAGCCTTGCTGCCTTCTGCTGTACAGAGGGATACAGCGCCTGCCCGTCAAAAGTTTGAAACGGCAGATTGAGGGCAGAGTCTAACAGCCCCGGATCCCGAAGTCCTCCGGCACCTCCTGTCTCTGCAATCAAGTCCTTGTGAAGCAGAAGCACTTGTGCTGCCGTCAACCGAATCATTTCGCAAGCTCCTCATAGGCAATACGATTTTGCTGAATCAACCGTTTGGAGACGGCCAAGATATCTTCATCTGATGCCTGACAATCCTCCTCCGCCTGCTGGAAATCGATGACCAGATAGCGGGGAACATTGTTTTTCAGAATCACCACAGAACCGGTCTCGTCAACCAAACGAGCAACCTTGGAGAAGTTTTGATTGGCCTCCGTGATGGAGACCATGCTGTTTGTGTTGATATTCATTGTACAGACCTCCTTGTTGACTCCATTATACACATATTCTAGGAGAAATACAACCTATTGTGAGAATGTTTTATAATGGAGAAGTGGCCGGATCATCCAGCCACCCCTTTTCCTCTAGCCCTGTTCTTTTTTCAGTCCTGCACTATCCAAAATGTATGCTTTGACAGCAACCTTTGGAATCCGCCACACCCGGCCATTCCGATAGCCTTTTAGTTTACCACTGTTTAGCAACGCATATATGGCGTTATAGCCAATTTTCAGAGCTTGACAGGCCTCTTCAACAGTCAGGATATCTTCATACTCTTCTAACATTTAGACATCCTCCTGCTGATTTGTACGGGCTATACGATAGGAACAGCACTGAGGATAAAGCTCACACCTGTTACATAAGCACGCACAAGGCTTCTTAGTGGATTTTCGCCGTTGGCGATACAGACTGCGTTGATACAGGTCCTGCTTTTCAATCTGTTGGAAGACTGCTGGTTCCGTTCTCTGGAGCCTGAGAGCAATTTCTGTTATTCCTACACCAGAGTTAAAGAGAAATTCCAGCTGCTCCTGTTCCTCTACAGTCCAGTAGTCCCCGGAACGCTCCATACGTGTGGTACGGTTTCTCATGTTTTTAACCGTTTCAGGAGAATCTAAATCGTTTATCAAGGTTATCACTCCTTCTTGAGGTTGATTTACCTTGATGTTATCTCATATTTTGACGAATTCTAAAAATTCTAATTCCATCATCATAGCGATCTTCCCTTATACGGGGTGATTTGGTATGATGCTAGGCCATAGGCAGCTTTTAATCATAGATTCGCTTTAGTTTACTTCCTTGCCAATTACGATTTTTGTGTCATAAAGCTCTTTCATCAATTCATCCCGATTTTCCCATCTTACAGCATTCGGTGGAATCCAAGGTTCTTCAATTTCTCCGGGTGAATCAAGAGAAGCTTTTACAAGTACCCCTTCTTTATTATAATCCTCACCTTTTTTGAAATAGACATAATTTCCAACCCGGACAAAGCGTGCTGGCTCAGTCCAGAGACTTCCGGACGAAAAGAAGAATCCTCCAGAATATCCATCCCCTCTGATGGCACCTTCCGCAATATCGATAACTGCGCCATCAGAATAGTGTAT
>JAAVHG010000006.1 GCA_014799855.1 Oscillibacter sp. | reverse complement strand
GCCGATCTGCTGGCGGACGCTGTGGCGGCCCGGTTCAAATACCCGCTGCCGCTGGTGTTTTTCGATATGGGCACCGCTACTACCCTGTCGGTCATCGACCGGGAGGGCAGCTATATCGGCGGTATGATTATCCCCGGCCTCCGGCTTTCCGTGGACGCGCTGTCCGCCCAGGCGGCGCAGCTTCCCTATATCCGGCTGGACGATCCGGAACGGCTCCTTGGCACCAACACCGTCGCCTGTATGCAGGCGGGGGCCATTTACAGCAGCGCCGCCATGATCGACGGCCTGCTGGACCGGGTGGAGGAGCATCTGGGCGGGCCGGTGACCGCCGTGGCTACCGGCGGATTGATGGCCAGGGTTCTGCCCTATTGCAAGCGGCAGATTCACTACGACGAAAATCTGATGCTGGAGGGCCTTCGGCTCCTGTACCACAAAAACCGCCCATCCGGAGAAGAGGACGTGCTATGCTGAAAGGAAAAACCGTGCTGCTGGGCGTGACCGGCGGCATCGCCTGCTATAAAGCCGCCATGCTGGCTTCCGCCCTGGTGAAACAGCACTGCCGCGTACATGTGCTGATGACGAGGAACGCCGCGGAGTTCGTCGGACCCCACACCTTCGAGTCCCTGACCGGAAACCGGGTGGCTATGGATACCTTTGACCGCAACTACGTCCATCAGGTGGAGCATATCGCTTTGGCGGACCAGGCGGATCTGGTGCTGATCGCCCCGGCTACCGCCAATGTGCTGGCCAAGCTGGCCCACGGCATCGCGGACGATATGCTTACCACGGTGACGCTGGCCTGCAACTGCCCCAAAATCGCCGCTCCCGCTATGAACACCAAAATGTACGAAAATCCGGTGACACAGGACAACATCGCCGCTCTGCGCCGCTATGGCTGGGAGGTANTGGAGCCTGCCAGCGGGCGTTTGGCCTGCGGCGCGGTGGGCTCCGGCAAGATGCCGGAGCCGGAGGACCTGCTGGAAGCCGTGCTTCACGCCCTGGTCCATGAGCGGGANATGGAGGGCCTGCGGGTGCTGGTGACTGCCGGACCTACCCGGGAGGCCCTGGACCCGGTGCGCTATCTGACCAACCACTCCACCGGAACCATGGGNTATGCCATCGCCCGGGCCGCCGCGGCCCGGGGGGCGGCGGTGACCCTGGTCTCCGGCCCCACCGCCCTGAAAAAGCCGGCCTATGTGGAGACGGTGGACGTGGTGTCCGCCCAGGAGATGTTCGACGCGGTGACTTCCCGCAGCGGAGATCAGGACATCATCATCAAAGCCGCNGCCGTGGCCGACTACCGTCCCGCCGCCGCCGCGGAGGAGAAGATTAAAAAATCCCAGGACGACGGGGATCTGTCCCTGGCCCTGGCGCGGACGCCGGATATTCTGGGCTGGCTGGGCCAGCACCGGCGGGAGGGACAATTCCTCTGCGGNTTTTCCATGGAGACGCAAAACGTTCTGGAAAACTCCCGAAAGAAGCTGGAGAANAANCATCTGGACCTGATTGCGGCCAACGATCTGCGGGAGGCAGGGGCCGGCTTCGGCGGAACCACCAACGTNCTGACGCTGATCTCCCGGGAGGATGAAACCGCCCTGCCGCTGATGAGCAAGGANGAGGCCGCCCACCGTCTGCTGGACGTGATAACCAGCCGCCTGCGGGGCGGATGAACCGCCGCCNGTCGGGAGGACGGAANTAACCGTATAGATGAAACTGGGTGACAGCTTTCGCTGTCACCCNNTTTTNCGCGGTAGAGACCCGGTTATGCCGCGCGAAGGNGATTGNCAAAANAGTCTATGCGGCGCGGGGCCCGGCCNTTCGGTCAGGCNCCGCGGTTTTCNNNTGCTCAACTGAATGNCACGGGCAGAAGCAAAATCAATTTTCACAAAGCTTTGCCTGCCGGGCGGGCCGTCCCGGGGCCCCCGCGTCCAGGGTCCGGCAGGTATAGGCAATCACCGCCACGCAGATGAGGAAGGTCAGCGCGTCGGAGGCCGGCATGGAGTACAGCACGCCGTCCAGGCCGAACCGCAGAGGCAGCAGCAGGGCAAAGCCCACGCCGAACACCACCTCCCGCGCCAGGGATATGGCGGTGGAGGCGAAGGCCTTTCCCAAGGATTGCAGATAGATGAAGGTTCCCTTATTCACCGTGGCCAGCACCGTCAGGCAGAGGTAGACCCGGAAGCACTTTACGCCGTACCCGGTATAATAAACGCTCTCGTTGGCCGCGCCAAAGACGCCGATCAGCTGCCGGGGGAACAGCTCCACAATCAACAGCGCCGCCGTGCCCACCACGGCCTCCGCCGCCAGCAGGCGGAGGAACAGGGCCTTGGCCCGGTCCCTGCGCCCGGCCCCGATGTTATAGCCCACCACCGGGATACAGCCCGCCGCCAGTCCTACGGCGATGGAAATGACGATTTGGAAGAATTTCATTACGATNCCCAGCACCGCCATGGGGATCTGGGCGTACTGCGCCTGGCCGAAAACGGGGTCCANNGCGCCGTATTTCAGGGTCATGTTCTGGATNGCCGCCATGGACATGACCAGGGAGATCTGGGAGAGAAAGCTGCACAGGCCAAGAGGCAGATACTGTTTCGCCAGAGCGCCGTGGAACCGGAAGCTGGCCCGNTCCAGCTTCACCGCCTTCGTGCGGCGGAGATACCAGACCGCCAGGGCGGCGGTGAGAATCTGNCCNAGCACCGTGGCCACGGCCGCGCCCATCATGCCCCAGCGGAACACGAAGATAAAGANGGGGTCCAGGACCATATTCACCACCGCGCCNGCCAGNGTGGAGGCCATGGCGAACCTGGGACTGCCGTCGGATCGGATGATGGGGTTCAGGGCCTGCCCAAACATATAGAAGGGCACGCCCAGGGTGATCCAAAAGAAGTATTCCTTGGCCTGANNGAAGGTTTCCCCGTTGACCCGCCCGCCAAACAGGGTCAGGATCGGCTCCTGAAAGGCCAGATAGAGGGCCGCCAGGATCAGGCCGGAACACACGCTCAGCAGTACGGCGCTGCCGATGCTCTTATGGGCGGCCTCCCTGTTTCCGGAGCCCAGGCTGATGCTGACAAAGGCGCAGCAGCCGTCGCCAATCATGACGGCGATGGACAGGGCCACTACCGTCAGCGGAAAAACCACCGTATTGGCGGCGTTGCCGTAGGAGCCCAGATAGTCGGCGTTGGCGATGAAAATCTGATCCACGATGTTGTACAGTGCCGCTACCAGCAGGGAGATAACGCAGGGAACGGCGTATTTGGCCATGAGCCGCCCTACCGGCTCGGTTTCGAGAAAGGCGTTGGTTTTTTTGTCCATGACGGTTTCCTCCTAAAAACGCGCGAAAGCGCCCGGCGTGAAGAGCTGGACTTATGCCTTCAGGCCGCGCGCTTTCTATTTTATTTGGGACAGTAAAAAAGCAGCGTGGAGCGGCCAACCGGAATTACGCGGTGACGCTACACGTTGCGTTTTTACTATAGCAGACAGGGGGACGAAAAGTCAAGGGCCAAAATAAAATTTTTATTAAGAGCCCTACAAATGGCGGCAGGTGGATCGCTGGATCACCGTGGGCGTGATCAGCTTCCGGGTATACTCCCCCTGGTCGCCGCTGTCGATGGTTTCCAGCAGCAGCCGGACGGCGGACTGGGCCAGCCGGGGTGTGTTCTGGGAGAGAGTCGTCAGGCGGATGTTGGGCAGGGCGGCGTACTCGATGCCGTCAAAACCCAGGATGGACAGCCGGCCGGGGATGTCCACGCCCAGCTCGTCCGCCACCTGGATAAACCCCAGGGCCACGGCGTCGGACACGGCGAAAACCGCGGTCTGGCCGAAGGGCTTGGCGAGAAACTCCCGCGCCAGACGGCAGCCGCTCTCAATGGTGGAGGCGGGGAAGGGGCTGGAAACCGTCTCCACGGCCATGCCCAGCTCCGCCGCGGCGGAGAGAAAGCCCTGGCGGCGGAGGGCGTGGGTGGTGCTGCCGCTCCGGTAGCCCAGGTAGACTACGCTCCGGTGGCCCAGGCTGTGGAGATACTCCGCCGCCATCCGCCCCCCGGCGTAGTTGTCCACGCTGAGGGTATTGGCCCGGAGGGGGGAGTCCTCCGGCGCGCAGGCCCCCAGAAGGACGCAGGGGACCTTTCCCACGCAGCGGCGGGCCAGGGCGTAGGCCCCGTCGCTGGCGCTGCTGAGGAGAATGCCGTCCACCCGCTGGCTGTAGAGGAAGTCAAACAGGTCCTCTAACTGNCCGCTCTCCTGACGGCTGGAGCAGAGCATAAGCTGGTAGCCCGCCTCCTGGGCGGACAGCTCAATATTCAGGGCCAGGGCCGCGTGGAAGGGATTGGCGATGTCCGGGACCACCAGCCCCAGCAGATTGGACCGGCTGGAGCTGAGGCTTCTGGCCAGGAGGTTGGCCCGGTAGCCCTGCTCCCGGCAGACCCGGAGAACCCGCTCCCGGGTGTCGCTGTGAATCTCCGGGGCGTCGTTCAGGGCGCGGGAGACCGTGGTGACGGAAACCCCGGCCAGACGGGCAATATCCTTAATGGTAACGCGCTGCATAGGGGCCTCCTCTCCTCTCGGCGAAAATATGGTTGTTTTTGGTAACGTTTGCAGAAGAATTTCCGCGGCGGCGGGCGGCGGGGGTGGAACCGGAAAAACGGAAATCCCAGCGCCCGCTTTTGAAAGAAATTTTCGATAATTCGGCCAAAAAGCCCAATCATAGCGAAAATTTGCACGAATTTTCCCTCTTTTATTATAACAGAGAACAGCCGTTCTGGATATTGTGCAAAGCCGATAAAAATGGGAATCCTTTGTGCATGGATCTGTTGAAAATTCAAATCCGCCTTGACAACCTGCGGAAGAAGATGGTATGCTATGATTACAAATCCGGAAACGTTTGCGCTGGCGGTGGGACGCTGCCGCCCCACATTTGAGGAGAAAGAGAGGTTGCCTGTCTGAAATGAAAGCAAATGAGCAGAGCTATTCCAAGTCCCGGCGGCTGAAAAATCAGATTAAGGAAGTAGTGACGAACCCNTACAACGTCATCGTGGTCATCGCCATTATACTTCTGACCTACCTGATCATTTTCCCGCTGGTTGACATGCTGTCCACCACCTTCCACCTGTCCCAGCGGGACCTGCGGTCCGTGCCCGGAGGCGTGGCCGGAGAATTCACCTTCTACTACTGGCAGCGGCTGCTGGCCAGCGACCTGACCATGAAGCTGCTGATTCAGCCCCTGCTGAACTCCCTGGTCATCGGCGCGGGCGTATCCATCTGCGCCATTGCCCTGGGCTCCGTGCTGGCGTGGCTGATGGTCCGGTCGGACCTGCCCTTTAAGCCCTTCTTCTCCCTGGCGGTGATCATCCCCTACATGATCCCCTCCTGGGTGAAGTCCCAGGCGTGGCTGTCTATGTTCAAAACGCCCCGTGTCGGCGGCGCGCCGGGCTTCATCGCCTCCATCATGATCAACATGGGCATGAGCACCGACGCCATCGAAACCGTCCTGAGTCCCATCGCCTACGGTCAGATCGCCGTCATCATCGTACTGACCCTTCACTACTACGCCTATACATACCTGCTGGTTTCCGCGGCGCTGAACTCCATCAACTCCGAGCTGGAGGAAATGGGCGAGATCCAGGGCGCCAGCAAGAGCCTGATNCTCCGGCGGATCACCCTGCCCCTGGTGCTGCCGGCCATGCTGTCGGCGGTTATCCTGACCTTCTCCAAGGCTATCGGCACCTTCGGCACCATCAATTACCTGGGCTCCCCGGTGAACTTCCGCACCCTGTCCAGCGAGCTGTACTCCAACAACCGCTCCCAGAACACCCAGACGGCCTTCGCCATGGCGATTCTCATGATCTGCATCGCCTCCCTGTCCGTCTTTATCAACCAGAAGCTCATCGGCTCCCGGAAGTCCTACGCCACCATCGGCGGCAAGGGCGGCCGCTCCACCCCCATCGGCCTGGGCGGCTGGAAGCCCCTCATTACCCTGATTCTCATCGTCTTTTTCATCGTGGGCATCATCATGCCGGTGATTATCCTCATCGTGGAAAGCTGCATGCTGGTGGAGGGCACCTACTCCCTGGAGAATTTCACGCTGTACTACTGGATCGGCGAGGGGAACCCCAACATCATGGAGGGCGTTCCCGGCATCTTCAAGAACGTCAACTTCAAGGCCTCCCTGATTAACTCTTTGAAGCTGACCTTTGTCAACGGCGTTTTCGGCACCCTCTTCGGCCAGATGCTGGGTTACATCTGCGCCAAGGGCCGGGGCACCCTCCACGGGAAGCTGGTGGAGCAGCTGGTGTTCATCCCCTACCTGATCCCCTCCGTGGCCTTCGGCGGCATCTACCTGAGCATGTTCTCCAAGCCCCAGACCCTCTTCGGCGTGACGCTGGTCCCGGCGCTGTACGGCACCTTCGCCCTGCTGACCCTGACCTCCGTGGTCAAGCACCTGCCCTTCGCCTCCCGGGCCGGCACCAGCAATATGATGCAGATCAGCGGCGAGCTGGAGGAGGCCGCCACCATCGAGGGCGCGGGCTTCTTCAAGCGGTTTATTAAAATCGTGTTCCCCCTGTCCAAGGGCGGATTTATCTCCGGCTTCATGCTGATTTTCGTCTCCATTATGAAGGAGCTGGACCTGATCATCCTGATCATGACCCCCACCACCTCCACGCTGCCGTATCTGGCCTTCCAGTACCAGAACCAGAACTGCCCCCAGGCGTCCGACTGCGTGGCCATTGTGATGTTTTCCATCGTATTCCTGGTGTACGCGCTGGCTAATATCTTCGGAGACGCCGACCTCGCCAAGAGCATGGCGGGCTGAGAGAAAGGAGACGAAAATAAAATGAGCAAAATTGTTCTGACTAATGTGGATAAATATTACGGCAAAAACCATGTCTTGAAAAATTTGAACCTCACCATCGAGGACGGGGACTTCATGACCCTGCTGGGCCCCTCCGGCTGCGGCAAGACCACTACCCTCCGGGTCGTCTCCGGCCTGGAAAAGCCCCAGAACGGCTTCATCCATATGGACGGCAAGGAGATCGTCAACGCGGCGGAGGCCATGTTCGCCCCGCCCAGCAAGCGGAACCTGAACCTGGTTTTCCAGTCCTACGCCCTGTGGCCCCACATGACGGTGTTTGACAACGTGTCCTTCGGCCTGAAAATCCGCAAGGAGGCCGCCGACGTCATCGAGAAGAAGGTCGCCAGCGCCCTGGAGCGGATGCAGATCGGCGANTACGCCAAGCGCTACCCCACCGAGCTCTCCGGCGGCCAGCAGCAGCGCGTCGCCATCGCCCGGGCCATCGTGTCCGAGCCCCGGCTGCTCCTTCTGGATGAGCCGCTTTCCAACCTGGACGCCAAGCTCCGCGTGGATATGCGCTCCGAGCTGAAGCGCCTCCACCACGAGACCGGCACCACCATTATCTACGTTACCCACGACCAGGTGGAGGCCCTCACCATGTCCACCCGCATCGCCCTGTACCGCAAGGGCGAGCTGGTCCAGGTGGCCCCGCCCCTGGAGCTGTACGACAACCCCTGCAACCTCTATACCGCCGACTTCATCGGCAACCCCAGCATCAACTTCATCAAGGGCACCGCCAAGGTGGACGCGGACCGCATGACCGTGGACAGCGCCATGGGCCAGCAGACCTTCGACCGGGCGGACATGACCCCCGAGGCCCCCAAGAGCGGCACGGTGGAGGTCACTCTGGGCCTGCGGCCCGAGCAGGTGACCATCAGCAAGACCCAGGACGACGCCCACCGCGTCGAGGCCCACGTGTACTCCGGTATGCCCGCCGGGTCCGAGACTCTGGTGACCGTCCGGGTGGGCAAGGATCTGGTGACGGTGAAGGAGCTGGGCTCCACCCACTACGGCAGCGACGAGAAGGTGTTCCTGGGCTTCAATCCCAAGAAGATCAACGTCTTTGAAACCGCCAGCGANAACCTGATCAAATACTGCGTCTGACCGTAATCCCGCGGCGAGGCCGCTTGTACCCGATAGAAACGGAAGAATTATAAGGAGGAAAAGAAACATGTTGAAACGCAAAAATATCTTGGCCTGCCTGCTGGCCCTGGTCATGCTGCTGAGCCTGGCCGCCTGCGGCGGCGGAAACAGCGGCTCCGGCTCCACCGGCGGCGGTTCCCAGTCCGGCACCACCGGCGGCGGCCAGACTGCCCCCGCCGATCCCAGCAGCGGCGATCTCACCGAGTGGGAGCAGAGCTCCGGCATCTACAACACCGACGAAACCGACGAGGAACTGTATCAGAAGGCCCTGGAAGAGGGCGCTACCGTGACGCTGTACTCCATCTCCTCCCGCTGCACCAAGGTGGCCGAGGCCTTNATGGAGAAGTATCCCGGCCTGGAATGCGTCCCCTTCGACATCTCCACCAACGACCTGCTGGAGAAGGTGACCAAGGAGTATGAGGCCGGCGCTCCCACCGCCGACGTGGTTCACATCAAGGACCAGGACGGCTCTATGTACCTGGAGTATGTAGCCAACAAGATTTTCTACAACTTCAAGCCCGCCGACATCTTCTCCCACATTGACCCCCTCTACACGGAGACCGCCACCCCCCTGTACATTGAGCTGACCCAGCTCTTCTACAACACCGAGGTCTATCCCGACGGCTCTCCCATCACCAACCTCTGGCAGCTCACCGAGCCCCAGTGGAAGGGCAAGATCATGATGCAGAACCCCCTGGACAACCTGGCCTGGGGCTCCTGGATTGCCGGCTTCTGCGTGGGCGACGAGCCCCAGCGCCTGGCCGACGCCTATAAGGACTGCTACGGCGAGGACCTGACCCTCTCCGACGGCTGCGAGAACGCGGGCTATGAGTTCCTCAAGCGGCTGCACGACAACAACCCCATCTTCACCGCCTCCTCCGACGAGATTGCCGAGTCTGTCGGCACTCCCGGCCAGTCCGATCCCCCGGTGGGCTTCTGCGCCTCCTCCAAGCTGCGCAAGGCCGTTGACAACGGCTGGCTGTTCGCTCCCGTGAATCTGGAGCCCGACACCGGCATTCCCGCCGTCAACACCCTGTACATCGTGGAGGGCAGCGAGCATCCCTCCGCCGCCAAGCTCCTGGTCCGCTTCATGATGGGCGGCGTGGACGGCGACACCAGCGGCTACAAGCCCTTCAACACGCTGGGCGGCTGGCCTGTCCGCGACGACCTGGCTCCCGCCGAGGGCTCCACTCCCTTCGAGGAGATCAATGTGGCNCCCTTCGACGCCAACGAAATNTACTACAACTACAATATCGTCCGCGACTTCTGGCAGCAGCTGGGCTAAGCGGAGCGAGACCCTTCCCGTTCTGATTGGCTTGGGAAGCGGCGGGCGGACGTCCGCCCGCCGCTTTTTTGCTTGGAATGGTCCCCCCGGTACGCATAAGGTCATTAAGATAAGATTATTTTCCAGATATTGGCGCGTCAAAATGTTCCNCGGTTTCTGATTGAAAAGCGGAATTTGAAACAGTTTGCGNCNCATTATTTGGTAAATCTTCTTNACTTAATGACATTGCCGGTACTCATTCTTCCTNAAACGGTGTAATCGTTTGGGNAGTCCGCGGAATGCGGCCCGGCGGNGTGTCCNGCCGNCATAAGCCATAAAAAGATGGNTTNATCTTTTTATTAAGAAACCGTANNATCTTGCNTTTTANCCGTNCGGCGTTTATAATGCGCAGAGAGACCTTTTCCGCGTATTTCGGCCGGACGGCTGCCGCCCGGCCCCAGAGAGGAGCGCCTATGAGCCTTTTCATCGACAAGTATAACCGGCGGAAGAGCCCCTTCGCGCTGGCCGTCTTCGGCGCGGCCCTTTTGGACTTCTGCGTTTTTGCCCTGATGTACGCCCTGCTGGCGGAGCCGCTGTATCATGCCGTGGCCTTTGCCAGCCCCGTCCTCACCGTGGCCGTGCAGGGCCTTATNNTCGCNGCCGCGGGCACGGCGGTGATNTGCCCGCTGTTCCTGCTGAAGGACAAGCGGATCGTGCCCTGGGGCTTNGCGGGGCTGGGGATNGTCTTNGGTATGTTCTGCGCCGCCGCCCTGCTGCTGGAACCCTCGGCCAGGGCCGGAATGCTGTGGCTGATTTTCGCCTACGGCCTGCCTCCGGTGCTGGTGGGCAACGCCGTGGCGTGGCCCATTTATCAGAAAATAAAGCGCGCGCCCGAGCGCAGAAAAACCATCCAGCAGGAGCTTCTGGAAGCCGCCGCCAAGGAGGCCGCAAAGAAAGCCGCAAAGCAGTCCCGGAAGGCGGAGGCGGAAACCCCCGCCCCCCGGCAGGCGGCGGAGCCCACGCCGGAGGAGGCCCTCTTCGGCCCGCAGACCAGCGGCGGCCCCGGCAGCCTCCGCTCCGAGGAAGAGGAGGCGATGCTCCTCTATATGGATGAGGACGGCGATGAAGAGAGCGACGATTAAGGACGTAGCGGCCCTGGCGGGAGTCAGCGCCGCCACGGTATCCCGGGCGCTGGACGACCGGCCGGAGATCAGCGAAGAGACCAAGGAGAAGGTGCGGGCCGCCTGCCAGAGTCTTGGCTATGTGCCCAACGCCGCCGCCCGGGGACTGACGGGCCGGAGGACCAACATCATCGGCATGGTGGTGCCCGACGTGTCCAACCCCTATTTCTCCGGCATGGCTACCGCCATCGAGCGGCGGGCCGCCCAGGAGGGCTTCCGGGTCCTGCTGAGCAACTCCATGCGCAATGAGGAGCAGGAGATCCAGGCCATCGACCAGTTTCTGGCCCGGCAGATCGACGGACTGCTGGTGGCGCCTATCTCCCCCCAGTCCCAGGCCCGCCACAAGGCCCTGATCCGGGGCCTGCCCTGCGTGTACATCGGNGTGAACCACAGCGAGGCGTGCAGCTATGTCATGACGGACAACACCGTGGGGGCCTATGAGGCTACCCGGTATCTCCTGAGCCTGGGCCACCGGGATATTTTGTTNTTCGGCGGNCGGGATACCTCCCGCACCCGCGAGCTCCGCATCAAGGGCTTTTACCNGGCCATGGCGGAGGAGGGCCTGAAGGGCCGGGAGCTGGCGGCGGTGGGAGACGTGCGGAAGCTGCGCCAATGGAGCTACGAGCGGGCCTTGGAGCTGCTGGAGGCGGGGCCTGTGCCNGACGCTATCTTCGCCTTTTCCGATATTACGGCCCTGAAAATCATGGAGGCGGCGGAGGAGCGGGGCGTCCGCGTCCCCCGGGACGTGTCCCTGCTGGGATACGACAACATNTCCTTCGCGGCCCTGCCCCGGATCGACCTGACCACCGTGTCCCAGCGGAAGTTCCTCACAGGGGAAATCGCGGTGAACCGGCTTTTGGAACAGATCCGGGGGAAAAAGGAACAGACGGTGGATCTGCTCCAGCCGGAGCTGATTATCCGATCCACCTGCATGAAAAAACAAGGAGGCGGACTACCATGAAGGGATTGCCCAANGAGGANCGGCAGCGTCTTGGATCGCTGCTGGACANCACCTCCCAGGCGGAGGTTATGGCGGAGATCGCCCAGTTTTCCCAGGCGGAAATTCACAATCTGGCTCCGGCCCCGGCCGGGGTCCCCGAGGCTTTGGGCGCGCTGGTGTTCAACATGGAGCGGGGCGTATGTCTGGAAGAGCTGGGGGATTTCCTGGAGGCCTGCCCGGANGTCCGGCCCTTTGACGTGATTCTGGCNAACGAGCTGGACGACGGCTGCGTCCGCTCCGGCGGCCGGAACACCACCCTGGATCTGGCCAGGCGGCTGGGGATGAACGCGGTTTTCGGCCTGGAATTCATCGAGCTGGTGAACGGGGACGACCCCAAGGGCTTTCACGGAAACGCCATTTTCTCCCGCTGGCCCATCAAGCGGGCCAAGGTGGTCCGCCTGCCGGAGCAGTACAACTGGTATTTCGACCGCCAGCGCCGCATCGGCGGACGGCTGGCCATTCTGGCGGAGCTGGACGTGGCGGGAAAGCCCGTGGGCGTGGGAACCATCCATCTGGAAAACCGCACCCACGGTTCGGGCCGGCAGGCCCAGCTGGAGGCCGTATTGGCGGAGGCGGAGGCGATGTTCCCCGGTATGCCGGTGATCCTGGGGGGCGATTTGAACACCAACACCTTTGACGGCCGGGACAAGGACGCGATTCAGGCGGTGGCGGGCAGTCCCGAGCTGCAGCGCCGGTGTCTGGAAGACGTGGCGGCCTGGGAGGGATGCCTCCCGGCGGCGGAACAGGCGGGCTACCGCCTCCTGCCGGACAAGGCCCTGGCGACCCGGCGCAAGCCCCTTCCCGGCGGCAGGCATCTGGACCTGCGGCTGGACTGGCTGCTGGTCCGGGGGATGGAGACGGGCGAAAGCCGCACTATCTCCACCCGGAAGGCGGACTGCGGCTTTGCCCCGGCGGGCAGCGCCCTGGCGGCCTTCGCCGGGGAAGAGCTGTCCGATCACAACGCGGTCTGGGCGTACTGCGCCCTGAAATAACAACAAAGGAGGTGTTCGGATGCTGAACACCGTATTATTCGACATGGGCGGTACGCTGGAGGACATCTGGAACAACGAGGAGACTCTGGCGGCGGTTATGGAAAAGCTCCAGGCCATGCTGCGGGCGGCGGGACTGGAGCCCGGCTGCGGCTCCGCGGAATTCCAGGAAAAGGTGCTGGCGGGACTGAAAGCCTATAAGAGCTGGAGCGAGTCTGTCTGGCTGGAGAAGAAGCCCGAGGAGATCTGGCCGGATTTTTACCTGAAAGCCTTTGATTTCGACCGGGAAAAGCTGATTCCCATCACGGAGGAGCTGGCCAACATGTGGGAGCTGACCTACTTCCACCGGGAACTGCGGCCCGGCGTCCACGACATGCTGGCGGCCTTGGAGCAGAGGGGCTACAAGCTGGGCGTGGTGTCCAACAANGCCTCCCTTTACAACGTTTTCAACGTCCTGGAGGACTACGGCATCCGGCATTTCATGCGGGACGTCACCGTNTCCAGCGTCACCGGCTACCGCAAGCCCCATCCGGAGATCTTCNGCATTTCCCTGCGGCAGATGCAGGTGCGGGCGGAGGACTGCGTGTACGTGGGCGACACCATTTCCCGGGACATTATCGGCGCCAAGCGGGCGGGCTTTGCCAAGGCGGTGCAGATTGGCTCCCACCTCTCCGCCCAAAAGGACGCCGGGGTGAAGGACGCGGCGGAGAAGCCGGACGTGGTTATCTCCGACATCCGGGANCTGACGGGCTGGCTGGACAGCGTCAANCCGGNCATGGCCCCCGGAGGCGGACAGCGGACGGCGGTTTGACCCCGTCTATACCGCGAATACCGTCAGCAAAGCTGAAAAATGGCAGATTGCCATTTTTCAACAGGCGGATCTGTGGCCCGCCTGTGCGCACAGCGCGCGTTTACTGAACTATGAAGCCGACTCAACTGGCCGCTTCCGGCGGCTGCGGTGTATAACGCCGTTGAAAGGAGTAAAGGAATATGAAGAAGCAATACGACGTGCTGGTCATCGGGCCGGTATCCTTGGATCACAACATCGACTATCAGGGCAACGAGCGGAAAGAGGTCGGCGGCGCGGTGGTGGCCTCCGGCTTCGCGGCGGCGAAATCCGGCAACCGGACCGCCCTCTTTACCAAGCTGAACCCCGCCGACGCGGACGTGGAGGCCCGGTTCCGGGACTCGGGGGCTGACCTCTACTGGAAGCCCTCCGCCGCTACCTGCTCCATCCGCAACCAGTATTTCACCGCCGACAAGGAAAAGCGCTCCTGCACCTCCATGGGAGTCTGCGACCCCTTCCGGTTCGAGGAGCTGCCGGATATTGAGTCGAAAATCTACCACTTTGCCGGGCTGGTTTACGGCGACTTCGACGGCCCTCTCTTTGCCGAGGCCGCCA
>JAAVHG010000005.1 GCA_014799855.1 Oscillibacter sp. | reverse complement strand
GGATTCTGGTGGCCGAGGATAACGAGCTGAACTGGGAGATCGCCCAGGAGCTGCTCAGCGAGCTGGGCCTGGAGTTGGAATGGGCGGAAAACGGTTCCATCTGCGTGGAAAAGTTCCAGGCCTCCCAGCCGGGAACCTACGACGCGATTTTGATGGACCTCCGAATGCCCATCATGTCCGGTTACGAGGCCACCCAGGCCATCCGGAGTTTAGACCGGCCCGACGCCCAGCTCCCCATCATCGCCATGACAGCCGACGCCTTCTCCGAGGATATCCAGCGGTGCCTGGATTACGGCATGAACGCCCACATAGCCAAGCCTATTGATATGCGGGAGGTCGCCCGGATTCTGGAGAAGTACCTGAAATCATAGCCGCCGCGTTTTGCGGCCGCCGCTCCCGGCGGCAGGCAGAACGGCTTAAATCCCATTATACCCAGCCGGGCCGGAGGCGGGCAGTCCGCCTCCGGCCCTTTTTAAGGAGGAAATCCCATGAAAACCGCTATTTGCTACTATTCCCGCCACCATGGAAATACCTTGAAGGTCTTGGAGGCCATAGCCCAGGGACAGGATGTGGATTTGATCGACGTTACCACCCGCGCCGCCGTGCGCTTGGAGGAATACGGCGCTGTGGGCTTTGCCTCCGGCATTTATTTCGGCAAATTCCAGGAGGCTGTGATAAATTTCGCCGGACAGTACCTGCCCCAGGGGAAGGACGTTTTCCTGGTCTACACCTGCGGCTCCATGAGGAAGGGATACACCCAGGCCATCGCGGAGGCGGTTCAGGCCAAAAATGCCCGAATTCTGGGGGAATTTGGCTGCCGGGGCTACGACACCTTCGGTCCCTTCAAGCTGGTGGGCGGCATCGCCAAGGGCCGTCCCAGCCAGGAGGATCTGGAAAACGCCCGAAAGTTTTACGCCTCCATCATCGCGGGAAAATAAGAAGTGAGCCGCCTTGAAAAAGGCGGCTCNTCCTTTTCAANTGCNCCGNCTCACAGGCNGNCGTACTCCGCGTCTGTCACCGGNTCGCACCATTCNGTNGAGGTNTCCTCGCCGGGGACCTCCGCGGCGATGTGGCTGAACCAGCAGTCCTTCTTGGCCCCGTGCCAGTGCTTCACCCCGGCGGGGATNGTGATCACCGTTCCCGGCTCCAGACTCACCGCCGCCTTGCCCTCCTCCTGATACCAGCCGCTTCCGGCGGTGCAGATCAGCAGTTGACCGCCGCCGGACTTGGCGTGGTGGATGTGCCAGTTGTTCCGGCACCCCGGCTCAAAGGTNACGTTGGCCAGAAACACCGGGCATTTTCCCGGCTCCGTCAGGGGGTTCAGGAAGGAGTTTCCNGTGAAATACTGGGCATACGCCGTGTTGGGCGCGCCNTTNCCAAAGACNTTTTCCTGNGNNAAGCTCTTCTCCAAATCTGTCATNTNNAACCGCTCCTTTTTGGAAGATTTATGATCATAAGAGTAGCATATTTCCCCCCGAAAATCCACCCTCAATTTAGGGCATGTNTGAAAAAGGCAAAACGCCNAAACGGCNAATCNTNTTCCGCCGCTCNGCNTNGNTTTNCCTTGCCATACNCNGCCCCNNCCCAGNGGAACTNNCCCCGGCAGGNCTCGCGGTTGACGCGGGGCCAAAGTATGGCNNNGTCAAANCGCCNTGATTGGCGAAAAAATCTNTNGCCGCNGGNCATTCCGANATTTATCAAACAAGCCCTNGAAACGGACGAAAAAGGACCTCCGGAGCGGCGTTCACNCCCCGGAGGNCCNGNTTTTTGTTTTNGCGCCGGAATCAGCGGCCNCGGCCATAGAGGACAGCGGCCTCCGCCATGGNCCTGGCCAGATCCGCCGTCAGCTGGCCGGGAGTCAGCCGCCACTGCCAGTTTCCCCCCAGAACGCCGGGGGTGTTCATCCGGGCCTCCGCCCCCANCCCCAGATAGTCCTGCATCTGCGCCAGGAACAGCGACGACGCGGAGGCNAGTCCCCCCCGGAGCATCCCCCAGTGGAAGCCCTCCCGGTCGTTGAGGCCCAGGTAGCGTTCCGCCAGGGCCACGTCCGCCGGGTCCGCCTCGTGCCGCCAGGCCATCAGGGGCGTGTTGTCGTGGGTCCCGGCNTANCAGACGGAGTGGGGGACGTAGGTGTGGGGCAGATANTCCCCCGGCTCCCGGGAGTCAAAGGCAAATTCCAGCACCTTCATNCCCGGAAAGCCCGAGTCATGCAGNAGCNGCTTTACCTCNGGGGTCAGATAGCCCAGGTCCTCGGCGATGAACTGAAGATGGGGGAAGCGTTCCTTCAGCACCCCCACCAGATCCATGCCGGGGCCNTTGACCCAGCGGCCGTTNTTGGCGGTNGNNNCNCCGTAGGGCACNGCCCAGTAGCTCTCCANNCCCCGGAAGTGGTCGATGCGCAGCACGTCNTACAGCCGGGCCGCGCCTTCGATGCGGCGGACCCACCAGCGGTAGCCGTCGGCCCGCATGGCCTCCCAGTCGTAGAGGGGGTTTCCCCANAGCTGTCCNNCGGCGCTGAAATAGTCCGGCGGCACCCCGGCCACCTCGGCGGGGACNTTCCGCTGGTCCAGCTGGAAGCTCCGGGGGTCCGCCCAGACGTCGGCGGANTCCATAGCCACATAGATGGGCATGTCGCCGATGATGCCCACGCCCTTTTCCCGGGCNTAGGCCCGNAGCGCGTCCCACTGGCGGAAGAAGAGNAACTGNATATANGTNAAGAGGCGCACGTCCGGCTCCAGGAGCNTCCGGCACCGCTCCACNGCCCCGTACTGNCGGAGGCGGACCGCCTCGTCAGGCCAAGCAGTCCAGGAAATCATGCCGAAATGCCGCTTCAACGCCATAAACAGGGNGTAATCCGGCAGCCATCCGGCGTTGTCCGCCTCAAAGGCCGCTACCGCCTCCCGGTCCCGGTCCCAGCCCCGGTCCGCCGCCTTTTGCAGCANATCCAGGCGGCTGGCGTANATGGCCTGATAGTCCACCTTGGCGGGATCGCCGCCCCAGNNAACGGCTTCGGCCTCNCCGGGCTTTAGAAGGCCGTCCTGCCGGAGCAGCTCCAAATCCACNTAGTAGGGATTNCCCGCGTAGGCGGAAAAACTCTGGTAGGGGGANTCGCCGTAGCTGGTGGGGCCCACNGGGAGCATCTGCCACCAGGACTGCCCGGCGTCCGCCAGGAAGTCCACAAATTCATANGCGGCCCGCCCCAGAGCGCCGATGCCGNAGGGAGAGGGCAGAGCGGAGACAGGCAGCACAACGCCGCAGCTTCTTTTCATGGATACACCGCCTTGTCGGTTGAGATTTTCCCGGTTCCGCCTGGGCGGACCCGGTCATCCTTTGATCGCTCCGGCCACAACGCCCTGAATAATATACTTCTGGCAGACCAGATACAGCAGNATNATGGGGAGGATGGTCATCATGATNGAGGCCATCATGGGCCCCATNTCCACCCGGCCGTAGCTGCCCCGGAAATACTGAATGAGAATGGGGATNGTCTGATAGCCCTTGGTNCGGTCCAGCACCAGATAGGGCAGCAGATAGTCGTTCCACAGCCACATNGTCTCCAGAATGCCCACGGAGATCATGGTGGGCTTNAAAATCGGCAGCACCACGAGGAAGAAGGTCCGCAGGGGGCCGCAGCCGTCGATCATGGCGGCCTCCTCGATTTCCAGGGGGATGGACCGCATNAAGCCGCAGAACATGAACACNGCCAGCCCCGCNCCGAAGCCCAGATAGATGACGCAGATGTTATAGGGATTGCTGAGCCCCAGCCNGTCGGCGGTGGAGCTGAGGGTGAACATCAGCATCTGGAAGGGCACCACCATGGAGAANACGAAGAGGAAATAGAACAGCTTGGTATACCACGTCCGCACGCGGGTGACAAACCAGGCGCACATGGAGCAGCACAGCAGAATCAGCGCCGCGGAGGTGACGGTGATNACCAGNGAATACCAGAAGGCGGAGAGGAAGCCCTTGGACTGCAAGGCGTTCACATAGTTGGCAAGTCCCGCGAAGCTGTCCCCCGCCGGGAGGTCNAAGATGGTGGANGTGGTGATGCTGCGCTCTTCTTTCAGGGAGTTGAAGAAAATCATAAACACGGGGTACACCCAGACCACGCACAGCANGCCCAGGATNACNGACAAAACCGTGTTCTGCATAGCCTTCCGTTTTGCCATTATTGCTGCACCTCCTTAGAACGGGTGGCCCACAGCTGGATCATGGAGATCAGAATCACCAGGACGCAGAAGACCACGGCCTTNGCCTGGCCGTACCCCTTCCACTGGGGCCCGGAGCGGGCGTAAAAGGTTTGGTAGATGTTCAGGGCCANACCCTCGGAGGCGTGAGAGGGTTCGCCGCCNGTGAGGGCCAGNTTCTGGTCAAAGAGCTTGAAACCGTTGGTGAGGGTCAGGAACATGCAGATGGTNATGGAGGGCATGACGTTGGGAATCTTGATCTTCCAGAGAATCTGCCAGCTGGACGCGCCGTCAATCAGGGCNGCCTCCANATANTCGGTGGGGATGGACTGCAGTCCGGCGATATAGATGATCATCATGTAGCCNATCTGCTGCCAGCACATCAGAATGATCANGCCCCAGAAGCCNTAGGTGGCGTTNAGGCTCAGCAGGGGCTTTCCCAGAAGGGAGAGGAGGCAGTTCAGCAGAATCTGCCAGATATAGCCCAGGACGATGCCGCCGATCAGNTTGGGCATAAAGTACACGGTCCGGAAGAGGTTGGTGCCCTTGATGGCCCGGGTCAGGGCCAGGGCGATGGCGAAGGCCGCGATGTTGATGATCAGCGAGGAGGCGATGGTAAAGGCGGTGCTGAACAAGAAGGCGTGGCGGAACTCCGCGTCCTGAAGAACGTAGGCGTAGTTGCCCAGNCCGATCCAGCTGGCCCGGTCGATGGTAATGAACTTGCAGAAGGACAGGTACAGTCCCTGCAAAAAGGGATACGCAAAGCCGATCATAAAGGCCGCCGCGGTGGGNAGCAGAAAGACCGGCCACCATTTTCGGACAGTTTTTTCCAAAATGGCCCCTCCTTTTTCGTGAAGATGCGTTCAAAAGCCGGGAAGCGCCCCGGGCCTGAAACGCGGGAATCATTCCATAGATTGAAACCNCTTTGCCCGCCGCCGGANACGGCGGANGCAACAGGAAGCGGAGGGCGGACGAAAGCATCCGCCCTCCACAGCGTTGGTTGATATGGGGAAAATCCGGGAAGCGGGGATCAGCCGTTGAGGGCGGCCTCGGCGGCCCAGCCGTCCACGAAAGCGGTGACTACGGCGGACCAGTCGCCGGTTCCGGCGGCATAGGCGGTCAGGGCGGAGCCAAGGTCGTTCTTCCACTGCTCAGAGGGCATGGTGGGGAAGTTCCAGCTGACGGGGGTCTTCCCGGCGGCGGTCATCTCGTTGTCCTGCTTGACAAAGAGGTTGGGGGACTCTACGGCGTTCTTGAAGGGGATGACGAAGCCCATGTCGTTAGCCATGGCGCTGGTGCCCTCGTCAGAGGTCACGACCCAGTACAGGAAGTCCAGGGTGGCCTGGATGTCCTCTTCCTTGGCGCTGTTGTTGACGCACCAGTAGTTCTCGGTGCCGGTGCACAGGCCCTGGTTGGCCTCGTCGCCCACGCCCACATAGATGGGGATCATAGCCAGCTGGTCGTCGCTCATGCCGCCGCCGGTGAGGGCGCCGTATTCCCAGGAGCCGTTCTGGAAGAAGACGGCCTCGCCGTTGATAAACTCCGCCTCGGAGTCGGAGCCGGTCTTACCGGCAAGCTCGGCGGGAGAGCAGGTGGAGTTGTTGATATACAGATCCCAGATCGCCTTGTAGTTGTCCAGATAGGTGCCCTTGATGGCGTCGGTGGTGCCGATGCCGTCGGCTTGATACTCAAAGTAGATGGGCAGGTTGGCCAGGTGGGTCTTGAAGCGCCAGTCGGAGGAGCCGTCCATGCCGGCGGAGGAGAAGGCCGCGAAGCCCAGCTCGCCGGAGCGGGCGGTGATGTCCTCGGCCACTTTCTTCAGATCGGCAAAGGACTTGATGTCGTCCACGGTGTACCCGGCGTCGCCCAGCAGCTTGGTGTTGGTGATGATGCCGTAGGACTCGATCACGTAGGCGATACCGGCCACGGCGTCGCCGTCCTTCAGGGCGAAGTCCTCGCTGGTCAGCTCGCCGTACACGGCGGAGCCGCTGAGGTCATAGCAGTAATCCTTCCAGTTGGCCAGGCCCACGGGACCGTTCACCTGGAACAGGGTGGGCGGGGTGCTCTTGGCAATCTCGCTCATGAGGGTTTCCTCATAGCTGCCGGAGGCGGCGGTGACCACGGTGACGGGCACGCCGGTCTTCTCGGTGTAAATCTTGGCCAGATTCTGCCAGTCGCCGTCCTGCTCGGGCTTAAAGTTCAGGTAGTAGACAGCGCCGGAGGCCCCGCTGGAACCGCCGCCGGAGTTCCCGGAGCCGCCGGAGCCGGACCCGCCGGAGGAGGAACCGCCGGAATTGCCGCCGCAGGCGGCCAGGGACAGGACCATCACCAGGGTCAATAAGAGGGCAAAAACTTTTTTCATCTTGGATCTCCTTTCTTAATTTGAAACTCGCTGAAATTCTTCCTTCTATTTTCACATCGTAACGATGTAAAAATCCTCTCAGGCATCCAGCCGCCGGACGCTTCCGCCGGATCGGGGGGCGGTGTCCACCTGCACGTGGCGGTTGCCGCCCCGGCCCTCGATCATGTCCACCAGAATCCGCACGGACTGCTCTCCCAGCTCCGCCTGGGGCTGGGCCAGGGTGGTGAGGGTGGGCACGGTGTAGGCGGACATCTCGATACCGTCAATGGCGATGACGGAGCACGTCCTCCGGCACNCGCTTCCCCCCGTCGTGAAGNGCCTTGACAGCCGCCACGGCCATGGAGTCGGCAATGGCGAANAGGGCGGTGAAATCCTGCCGCCGGTCCAGCAGCCGCCGGGTGCTCTCATAGGCCGCCGCCATGTCGAAGGTGACGCTCTCCGCCGTCAGCTCCGGGTCCGGCGCGACTCCGGCGCTTTCCAGGGCCTCCCGGTAGCCCATATACCGCAGCTCNGCAATGGAGTGGTCCCGGGTGGAGTCCAGCAGCACGGCGATTTTCCGGTGTCCCTGGTCCAGCAGCATCCGCACCGCCCGAAAGGCCTCCAGCCGGTCGTCGATGGTGACGGAGGAGTAATCCTCCTCCCGCAGTTCCCCAAAGCTGTTGGTGTAGGTGCAGCANACAAAGGGCACGTGGAGAATGGCNACCTGCTCCGGCGTGTAGTCGAAGCAGCCTCCCAGGAGAATCAGCCCNCGCAGCCGTTTGGACTGGGCCAGCTCCGCCCCGGACCGGATNTCGTCGTCCCCGGAGTCGATTTGGTGCAGAACCATGGTGTACCCGGCCCGGCCGATGGCGTCCTCAATGGCGCGGATGACNCCGGTGAAGAAGGGGTTGCCGATGCCCCGGACCACCAGGCCCACNGCGTCGGACTGGGGCCGCACCAGGTCCCTGGCGCTGGAATTGGGCACNTAGTGAAGCTCCCGCACCACCGCCATGACNTTGGCCCGGTTNTCGTCGCTGACGTCGGGGTGGTTGTTGAGNACNCGGGAAACGGTGCTGACGGANACGCCGCTGCGCTCCGCGATGTCCTTAATNGTCATGGCGNTCCCTCCCGGTTCCGCGCTGAGAAAACGTTACCGGGAACGTTTCCAGCTCTTTGTTCATACTATAGCGATTTTTACGGATTTCGTCAAGGGCATTTTGCACATTTTGGAAGCTTNCACAAACCTGCCCGGCNTTTATCCGGTAGTCTGCCCAAAAAAACCGCCCGAAACNCGGNTTNTATGTGATTTTNTTCACAAAGAGGAGAATCAAAAAGCCGGACCGCGGAGGCGGTCCGGCTCTTGGAGCGGTTTTCCATATTCAGGGAAATCACGGCCGCTTTTTCCGCAGCCGCCAGAGAGCCCGCCCGGTGAAAAGGATCAAAGCGATCAGCGTCAGCAGCTGGCCCCAGGCCAGAAGCAGGTGGGTGAAAAATCCTTTCCGGTAAAAAGCGGAGGCAAAAACCCAGTGGAACTGGATGCCGGTAGCCGCCCGCAGATACAGCGCCAGCATTCCCCAAATCACCCAGCCGCACCAGAGGCCCGTGTAAAACCGCACCGCCAGACAGATAACGCCGAGAATCAGGAACACCGACGCGCAGACGGCGCTGGCGGCCAGATCCCCGGACCACATGGAAAGCAGCAAAAACACCAGACAGCCGAAGCCGATCAGGGCCACGCCAACAATGTCCCGGAGGGTCAGAGGCCGTTTCTCCCGTTCCTTNNGCGGNGCCTCCTTTGGCGCGCCNTCCTCCGATGATGCNCTTTCTTCCGGCGGAACGTTCCCGGGGGACGGGAAAAATTCCTCCCCCCGGACCAGCTGGTCCAGGGTCACGCCGAAGGCGTCGCACAGCTTCACCAGCTTGTCCAAATCCGGAACGCTGGCGTCGGTTTCCCANTTGCTGACNGACTGCCGGCTTACGTCCAGCCGCTCCGCCAAATCCGCCTGGGACCAGCCTAAGGCGGCCCGCCGGGCGGAAATCCGCTCTCCCAGGGTCATGGCTGTCATCTCCTCTCATGTGTCGTAAAGATACGCTGATTATGGGGGTATTACCCCAAAAAGTCCACCAAGNGGCCTTGGAAATTCCGCAACTGCCNGTTGCATTTCCCGGTTTTCCCGAAAATCCGGCGGCGGATTTCCTGCTCCGCTATTTTGCAACAGCCCGGCCGGAGGAAAAAAGGCCGCTCCAGAAAGACAGGCCGTCTGCGGCGGCGTATCCTCCTGGAGCGGCTGTTTTGCTCCATTTACAGTTCCGTTTCATCACAAAAGACGCGTCCGCGTGGGCCCTCCTCAATATAAAAAAAGAGGTTCCTGACCCACCGTTGTCATGGTGCAATGGCCATTCAGCTGGCCGCCGTCTTGAATNAAAAAGGAGGCCGCCGTAACGTTTCCGTAGATATCTCCCGTCATTTCCAGCCGAAGCAGATCCTCCGCGAAAATACTGCCCTCCACGCACCCGGCCACGTAAACCGTATCCGCATGGATAGAGCCCTTGACCATGCCGCCGGCGGTTACAATCACANCGCCCATCATGTCAATGGACCCCTCGACAACGCCCTCCACCCAAAGCGTTCCGCCGCCATATAGACTGCCCAATACCGTTATGCCGTTAGCGAGGACCGTTTCGCGGGATGCTCCGGACGGCTGGGGAAGACGGCCGTGCGTGGTATCCAGCTCTTCGATATGAACTTGGATTTCCATCACTCTCGCTTGTCCTTTCAAAGCTCCCATAACTATCAGTCACAAAAATAAAGTGTTTTTCGATCCCATGCGATTTTTCCAGTTTACGGCTATTATAGCATAACGCATGGGTAAAGTCGAGAGTGATTCAGAAGCATTTTTCCAGCACGTATTGAAATCAACCCGGTTTGCAAGGCAAACCGAAAAACTCCAAAAAGGGAAGGCACGCAAAGCGTACCTTCCCTTTTTGGATTACGTGCCCACTTTCGATGTACCAGCCAACAAGCCGGCACCCAGAAATCCGCCGCGAGTCCAGCGAAGCGAGTCGCGGCGGAAAGCGAAGAAATTCCCACCGCAGCGCAGTTTTCGGCGAAGCCGGAAACGGAGCGGTGGTGGGAATTTCTGAGCTGGAGCGGCTGATGGGAGTCGAACCCACCTATGCAGCTTGGGAAGCTGCCGTTCTACCGATGAACTACAGCCGCAGGTCCGAAAGACATTATAACAGGCCTTTCTGGAAATTGCAACCCCCAAAATCAGAAATTCCCTTTGCTCTTTCTGCCGCTGAGGGCTGATTCATAACGATTTTTGCCGAAATACACGAAAAGCCGTCTCAAAACCGAAGCGGCTTTCTTTATGGCGGTTCCCTGCATCAGGCCAGCGCGGCCAGGTCTGACGGTTCATAGCGGTTATGTCCCGGCAATCCTTTTTTGTAATTCCAGCATTTGATTGCATCCTTTAAGGTTTTTCCTGGATTGTCCGCAAAGAAATCCCGGATATAGGTATTATATTCAAACTGACAGTCAATGCTTATCCCCGTCGCCTTTTTCTCCAAGCGGATTTGATGATACGCCGCAACCGCGTCCGCGTAGGTCTTTCCGGTATTGCTTTTCAGCCATTTTTGAAAAGCGACATTAAACGTAAATGCCGGACCTATTTTCTCCTTAAAAAACGCCCTGTGCGTCTCGGAGCACACAAAATTCGGTTCGATCCGCATATCTTCCCGTATCTCTACCATCGGCGCTTTTCGATTCTTTGCCGGAGCCGCTGTCAGCACCTCCCCGGTATCGAGAAAATGCGCAATTCTATTGGTAATCTCTATCTTTCCGCCGGAGGCCGGAAGACCGTTTTATATGAAAAAATTGACCAGCTCATCTTTGAGATAATAAAAGCTTCGGAAGGTTGTTCCGCTCAATCCGGGCTCCAGCTTCGGCCGTTCCACCACCGCACCTCATTTCTTGTTTTGCTAGATAGTGTCTACACGAATTAGGCACGAATGGCAGCCCAAATAGCGATACAACGGACATGTACCGCGGCGATAAAGGCGTCTGAAGTTTTTGCGTAACGAGTTGCAATGCCCC
>JAAVHG010000004.1 GCA_014799855.1 Oscillibacter sp. | reverse complement strand
CGCAATTTTGGTTTCCGAAACAACATGCAGCAAGATGCGTTTCTCATATTCGCTGCAATCGTGGATCACGGCGGCGAACGCATGGTCAAAGGGCGCCCCAGTACCCTCTAAGGTATCTGCCAGAAGTTCATCTGCGGATACCTGGAGTACATTGGCCAAGCGTACAAAAGTTTCCATACTCATGATCCTTGTTCCTCTCTCGATATGGCTGATATGTGCAGGGCAGCAGGCGACCAACTCGGACAGTGTCGCCTGCGAGAATCCATGTTTCTCTCGAAACCACCTGATTTTTGCTCCGATCAACTGATAATTGACTGCCATGATAGCGACCTCCTCAAAATTTTTACAAGGCCATTCTACCGGCAGCGGGCTGTAGTGGAAAAACAGGACCGGATATGAACCATAAGCCATGCACATGGCCTATGGTTCATCGCTTTTTTCTGATGCCGCTTGTATAATAGCATCATCACATTCACAGAGAGGCTGTAGAAGATGGAATCAAAAGAAATATTTGAGCAAATGAGTCATATCGGGAATGTACAGCAGTTCCTTCCATCAAACATAGGCCCTGCCATACTGGATGAAAAAATCGCCGCACACCGGGTCTGGCTCCAGAGTATACGTCATGAGCGGCCCAGCCCGGCAAAGCAATATAGAATTGGCGTCTACATACGGTACTTCAACCAGACCCGGTACGGGGACTACATAGATTACCACAAAAAGCAATTTGAGGACACCATAAATCTATGCCCGAATTGGACCTTGGTAGATTTTTATGTGGATGAAGGTTCCGCCGCGCCCAATATGGAATCCTCTTCCGCATGGTGCCGGCTGTTGGAAGATTGTATGGGTGGAAAGATCGATCTGATCCTGACACAAAAGATTTCCAATGTGTCCAAAAAATCCTATGAAATCAATTTCTGCGCCAAACTTCTTGCGCGTCAAAAGCCTCCCATCGGTATTTATTTTATTTCAGAGGATATTTTTACTCTGGCGTCGTATTATGCCAACGATCCGGNNGACGGGCTNCTTCTGCCGGGGCTGGNCTGGCGGCCGCTGCCGGAGGAAACACTGTGAACCGTAATAAACGGCGGGAAGAGGACGAAGAAGCGAAGCGCCGTATCCGCAGGCGGGTCTATACAACGATTGATGAAGCNGACTACGAATATTTCCCAGAGAAGAAGCAGCCTGGATTCTATGATAACGATATTCATCAGCGAGTGGCCGTCTATGCCCGCGTCTCCACCGGCAGCGTCAGCCAAGCCAGTTCCTTTGAGCTGCAAAAGAAATACTATGAGGACTTNGTTATCCGTCANCCCCATTGGGACNTGGTTCAGATTTACGCCGATTATGGCGTCTCCGGCACATCGCTCAAGCACAGGGATGCCTTTAACCAGATGATCGCCGACTGCAAAGCGGGAAAAATCGATCTCATCCTCACCAAAAGCGTCTCCCGGTTTTCCAGGAATGTGGTAATCTGNATTGAGATCGTCCGGAAGCTGGCCGAGCAGGACCCNCCTGTGGGTGTGTATTTTGAATCAGAACATATCTTTTCCATGGATGAAACCTCGAACCAGGCGCTTACCTTCCTCTCGGCCATGGCGGAGGAGGAGTCCCATACGCGGAGCCGCAGCATGGAAGCCTCCCTGCGGATGCGTCTGGATCATGGCATCCCGCTGACGCCTAAGCTGCTGGGGTATACCCATGACAGCGATGGTAATCTGGCCGTCAACCCGGAGGAAGCGCCNACCGTAAAGCTGGCGTTCTATATGTATCTCTATGGCTGCTCCACGCAGCAGATTGCGGATACGCTTATCGCGCTGGGACGCAGATCGTATCTCGGGAATATCAAATGGACCTCCCAAAGCATCGTCAATATCCTGCGCAACGAGCGGTACTGCGGCAGTGTGCTGACAAGGAAAACTTATACGCTGAATTACCGCAGCCACAAGACGAGAAAGAATCACGGCCAGCGGCCGCAGAGTCAATACCACCATCACCATGAGGCGATCATTTCGCGCAGTGATTTCCTTGCGGCCCAGATGATGCTGGACAACGCAAAATATGGCGGACGGTCATTCCTTCCGCGGCTTCATGTCATGGATGGCGGCCTGCTGCACGGCTTTGTGGTCATTCATCCGCGCTGGGCGGGATTCAGCGAGCGGGACTACCGTATGGCGGCGGAAAGTGTCTGCAAAGATCAACGGCCGAAGCCTCCGGCAGAAATACGGGCCAGCCCTGGTGATTTTGATCTGCGGGATTTTGAGGTCGTCCGGGGAGAACTCCTATGCCCTGCACGCCTGCCGGTGGTGACTTTCAGAGACCGGAAAGTCCAGTTCAACGCCGTCTGTGTACGCACTCCCGGTTGGGGCAACCATGCGGAGCTGCTGATCGATCCGATTGACCGCCGTTTCGCCATCAGGCCGGCAGATGAAACGGACCGCTGCGCAGTAAAGATCTCCAAATTTTCAAAAGGAGCCTGCCAATCGCGTGCCGCTGGAGCGGCCGCGTTCAGCGATGCGCTCTTTACTCTTTTGGGCTGGAAACACGGATATCGATACCGCGTTGCGGGAGCGCTCTATCAAAACGGCGAAGAAACCGTCTATATCTTCAACGCCGACAATGCGGAGATCCTCTTGCGGCCAGACTGCCTGCCGGAGAAGACACAGCCTCTTCTTACTGCCGGAAACTGGGTCAGAGCGATACCGGAGACGTGGTCAATCAATTTTGGCCAACCGTATTACTTACACGGGTATGTGTCTGACAGTACCCTTGCGGATATCAAATCGTCGCGGCGTACCGTGGAGACGGGAAGGGCGCTGCGTGTAACATCCAGAGATGAACTGCGGCGGTACATTGAGCAGGAACTGTCATCCCTTCCGCGGAAGGAGGAAACAAATGGATAGAGAGCCGATCATGCCGGACATCGGGTTGTCCATGGATGGATTTCAAGTCGTTCGCAGGGAATTCTTTGCGCACACAAAAGAGCCGTCCCTCAGTTTCAGCAGGTATCAAACCTATGTCAATGCCGCCTGCCTGGCCCAATTTGAAGATGCGGAGCGCGCGCAGGTGCTTATCAACCCTCAGAAGCATATCCTCGCCCTGCGTCCCTGCCGGGATTCTTTGCGGGATTCATTGCTCTGGTGCGCCGCTTCCGATGGGCACAGAAGGCCTCGAAAGAGTACTTGTAAACTGTTCTTTGCAAAAATAGCGGCTATGATGGGCTGGGATCAGAATTTCCGTTACAAGATATCAGGAAGGCTTGTCCGCGCCAACGGTGAGGCGCTGCTGGTATTTGATCTCGCGGCCGCAGAGGCGTATCCGCTGGACGGAAATCCTCCCGCGCCAGTCTTTCCAAATGGCTGGCGCGATCAGTTTGGGCTTCCGGTCGCGGAACATGCCCAGACTTCAGAGGTGCCTGTTTTTAACAGTTATTCGATTTTTACAATAGGAGAAAGCAGTGCGTCAGAAAACGTGGATCATGAATCAATTGGAATTGGAGAAAATGGAAGTCGATGTTGAACATCTGCGGAGCAAAGGGATCATGACCGCTGCCGGAAGATTTTTAACCGGCATGTGGCTTGAGCGTGAAAAGGCCCGGAACAGGAAAAAATATGGCCGTCCCAGAACAAGGGAGGCCGAAAAATACATCGCGGATGAACTGAACATTGCGCCGGTAAGCGTCCGAAAACACGCGCGATACGCCAGAGCATTGGAAACGCTCCGCAAGGATGATCCTGAACTGGTCGCCCAGCTGCTGTCGGGCAAGCGTACACTCTCTATACAAAAAGTTGTAGAGATGGCGGAAACAGCGGCAGGAGAGAAAAGAGCTTTGACACAGCGGCTAAGAAAAATATCAGGATGTCAAATCGATCCCCATAACAGGCATCGGTTTCCGGCGCAGNATTCGGGCCGTTCAAATCTGTCCATAAAAGATATGCCCGCCTATGATCCGGATGCGGAATTGACCGGGCTTACTCTGACAATGCCATCATGGACAGGTTCTATCCANCGGGTCAGAAGCAAGGCGGATCTGCGCAAAGCGTCCNATGAGGCGAAGACCGCCTTAACCGCGGCCCTCTCTCAATTACAGGAACAAATTCAGGATATGCTTTGCGCAATAAAGGAGGACTGACGCCATGGATNTNGATCAATTTGTACCTGACGTCCATTTTGAGTTGATACCGATCAAGAACCTGGTTTCTAACCAGGAGTACCAGCGCAGTCTCTCTCCNACACATGTTGAGCGTGCTGCCGCGGAATTTGATATTTATCAGATCAACCCTGTCAAAGTGAGCCGTCGGGATGGAATCAATTTTGTATTCAACGGTCAACACACTATTGAGATCGTGGCTTCCGTATCCGGCTCCCGTGAGACGCCTGTCTGGTGCATGATCTATGACGAGTTGAGTTANNNGCAGGAGGCGGATATCTTTGCCAACCAGATGCGNTTTGTAAAAAGGCTCCAGCCCTGCGAAATATTCAAAGCCAACATAGAAGCGGAGAACCATGACCAGATGATGGTCTATAGTTTGCTGNAATCTTACCGGCTAAGGGTCGGGCAAAAACGCGGACCCGGGGTNATCTGTGCGATTGCCACNGTGGAGGCCATCTATCAAAAATATGGCTGGAGTGTACTCAATCGGGTCTTTCGTCTGATCGTTGGGACTTGGGAGGGAGATGTAAACTCATTNTCCGCCAACATTTTGAATGCGGTTACGAAGCTGGTGGTCACCTATGGGGATGCGCTTGACGATGCGTTTTTCATGGATCGGGTAGGAAATATTTCTGTGAAACAGATGACCCGCATGGCAAAGGATCGCCGTCCTGGAGCTATGGGCTTTGCGGAGGCAATGCTGATTGAGTACAACGGAAAGAAGAAAAATCTTGCGGGGAAACTTTTGCTGGGCAAGCTCCGTGCGAGGGACCTGGCTCAGCTGGACGGTGCGGGAGAAGGCAGGGAAAACATTTCTGAAGCAGATAGCGAGGGTCAGGAACAGATATCGATAACAGGCCAGGAGACGGACGACCATCAATTTTCGCTCCAAATGGGTCTGGAGCGCCAAGTAAATTAGAGCAGTTCCCAGAAATAATGAGAAAAAAGGAACCAAGAACAGGAAACGCAGGGCAAGGCGCAGGACGCAGGCGAGCTGACGTCTGTCAAGGACGACAACACAGACCTGCGCTCCCCGAACAGCTGAACTTTTCTCAGTATTTTTGGGTACTG
>JAAVHG010000003.1 GCA_014799855.1 Oscillibacter sp. | reverse complement strand
CCAGAAGGGTCAGCCCCACAGAGCTGTCCAGCACCCGCTTCAGCTGGGCGGCCACCAGGCGGGCGGTAACCCGGCCCGTGCCGCAGACCACCGCCGCCCGGAAGGGCTTGCGGCTCTTTCCGGTCTCTTCCAGAAACACGCCGAAGTAGGAGGCCAGATAGCTTCGCTCGTCCTCCGTCACCTCCACGCCGCACTGCTGGTAAATCACCCGGGCGGCTACCCCGGCCATCTGCCAGGCCAGAGGGTATTTCTCCCGCAGCTCCGCCAGCACGTCGCTTTTCAGCCGCACGTGGAAGCGGAGGCGGTTGATCATGAACATTAGGTGGTAGAGGAACTCCTCGATAAACTCCGGCGTCTCCAGGCGGATGTTCAGCTCCATCTGGATCTGGCGGAAAATCTGGTCCTTCAACGGCCCCATGGCCTGGTCCAGCTGGATGGCCCGCATGTTTTTCGCGTCCGCCGGGGTCCGCATCCCCACGATGGGAAGNAGGACGAAGAGCTTCTCCTCCGGCGGNAAGTCCATGTGGAGGAACCGGCCCACCTCCTCCAGCAGGCGGTCNATGACCAGNAACTCCTGCCGGGAGGTGAGGCTGTAGAAGGCCATGGGCAGNGCCTCCANNGNATGGCCTGTCAGGAAGCGGTCCAGCATCACGGTNAAAAANCGCTGNAAGGACCCGCTGATTTCAAAGNAGCTTTCGGCAAAGGCCCGGTCNACCATGTCCAGAATCTCCTGNTCCACGGGGTAGTCCCGGTACAGGGCGTCGTAGGCCTCCTCCAGAATGTAGTGGCGGANNTCGCTCTCCCGGCCCTCCAGGACCAGGCCCTTGCTGGTTTTTCCCACCGCCGCCAGCCCGTANGNCTCCATCTTCTCCCGGAGCCGCTTCAAATCGCTGACCAGGGTGGTCCGGCCGACGCTCATCTCATAGGCCAGATCGTCCGTCAGCACCGGCTCCTCCGCCCGCATGAGGCGGCCGAACACATAGTCCATGCGGCTTCCGGGNGAGTTGAAATCCGGCCCGGCCTCCGTCATCAGCTCGGCGCANTTCTCCTGAAAGCGCCTGCTGTCATAGACCCGGAGGGTGTACTGCCCCTGGCCGCCCTCGAAGGAGGCGCACCCGGCCANCTCCTCCTCCAGCTGCTTGACGTCGTTGCGGATNGTCCGNTCGCTGACGTCCAGCTTTTCCGCCAGGGCGGCGGAGGAAATGGTATCGGTCCGGCANAAGGACAGCAGAATCTGCGCCANCCGGTTGTCTCCAAAGCTCGATTTCATACGCTGTCCTCCTGTCTCTCTGCTTCAATTTCTCCTCATACTACCGGCCGGTAAGGTNCTGAGAGCGCTGCGCTGCCGCCGCTCCGGCCCACANAACCGCCGGACTGTCGAAGCGNNGAAAAAATCTTTTGGCNGCTTTTANTGCAAGAAAAGCAGCTTATCCGCGGGATTTGCCGCCGGAGATGTTGATGGTGGTGCCGGAGATGTAGCTGGCCCGGTCAGAGACCAGGAAAGCNACCAGGTTGCCTACCTCNTCCAGCTTGCCGTCCCGGCCCAGGGGGATCACCTTGTTGTAATCGGTGGACAGNTCCTCGGGCTTGCAGCCACGGGTGTAGGCCAGNGCCTCGTTATAGGCGGGAGAGCGCAGGCCGGTGGGCTCCAGGATGCCCGGNGCGCAGGCGACGACTCGAATGTTGTACTTGCCCAGCTCCTTGGCCCAGGAACGGGTGAGGCTGTCTGCCGCGCCGTTGGTGGCGGAGTAGACCGACTGGCCCTGGGAGCCCTCTTTGCCCGACTCGGAGGACATGTTGACGACGACGCCGCTCCCCTGCTTCAGCATCTGCCGGACACAGGCCTGGGTGCACAGGAACATGCCCTTTACGTTGATGTCGAACATCTTGTCGTAGGATTCCTCGTCCAGCTCAAACTCAGGCCGCTCGCCGGTGACGTCCACCAGCAGACGGGGCAGGTTGATCCCGGCGATGTTGACCAGCGCGTCGATCTTCCCGTACTTTTCCACCACGGCCTCCGCCATAGCCGTGACATCCTTCAGGCTGGTCACGTCGCACTTGACGCACCAGGCGCCGTCCTGCTCATCGCCGGTGTTTACGCTCACGTCGGCGATCACCGCCTTCGCCCCAGCCGCCGCCAGCGTCTGCACGGTGTGCTTTCCGATACCCGACGCGCCGCCGGTGACGATAACAACGCGGTCCTCCAGACCCAGCCAACCTTTTTCCATGATGTTTTCCTCCTCTTTCCGCCCGGCTCGCCGCCGGAACTTTTGATGGGTTCATCATAGCGGAAAATCATCTATAGTTTAATACGGCTTTTTTTCGGGCCCCGGAAAACCCTTGAGCCGGCGTTTTTCCGGCGGCGGGAAAACCTCCGGCCGAACTGTCTGGTTTGCACGAAGAATTTTTATCGGGTTGTCTATTTTCTCCAAATTCCCAGTCAGAAATGGTCCGCCGGAGGCACGGCCCCCGTACAAATCCCGCCTTTAGCGGGCAGTTTTTACGGCAATATAGTAGTAAAGCTGAAAAATGGCAGCTTGCCATTTTTCAGCTGACCGACGTACCGCCGGCCAGTGCGCACAGCACACGTTTACTGGACGATGAAGCCGAATACACTGGCCGCCAATAGCGGCAACGGCGTGCAACGCCATAGAAAAGTATCCTTGATACGGTTCGAGTTTATTGACTATATCATACTGAATTTCAGGGAAAATGGCAAGGAAAATGTGAATATTTCCCGGCCGTTTCCATCAAAACCGCGCACGGGGAGCGGTGATTCTCCGCCCCCGCAGAGGAACAAAAAAGAAGCCCCCGGGGCATATCGTTAAGCTAANCGAAAACCTCCCNGGNGCTATTCANATTAANACAATTTGCGNATTNCNNANCNAATTTTGGCCGGANGCAAGGCAAAAATTCGCGGGAATACTTTGTGTATTTCAAGAATGNTTCACGCAGCAGNCGGCAAAGCTTGCCGGAAAGACGCGCGTTTGNTCCTATNGNGACAGNCCCTGNGNAGGGNGNCTATCCACAGCGAATANCTGCCCGGCAAACAGGAANCTGCCGCGCAGCTTTTCNGGAAATCTTCCTTTTNCGCNTCGCCAGAGCTGCGCCAATTAGCATAGATCCACAGATAAAAAGGATAAACGCACCACCATTTTGATGAGTATAATTCCAGTAACCCCATTGATCCCNGCCATCTTCGGGATAGAGCAACTGACCGGAAAACCTCATGCCGCCATACAATATGCCGATTGCAAGGATTNGGAAAGGGAGTATCCCCAAAACNCNGTTCTTCNTCCGCATGAGTTTCTGCTCGCACCAATACGTAATGGCGCCAATACACCACGCAGCCAGAAATAAGATAAAAAAGNAATAAAAAAACTGTATCANGGGGCCAAAAGTCTGTGCAAGCAAATTACGAAAGCCATCCATTTTACGTANCCCCTATTTTTTCAAATNCCGATTTATTTCTTAAAATGTTATCATANGCATCCAGAGAAGTCAATATGGGCTGGTGAAAAGGAGTGTAGAGTTAAAAGAAGTCAAAGAGAGAAAAGGGAACCATGGTTCCCGGATGACGAGAACGATACACTNTTTTTTCNGAAGCGTCTAAATTCTTCTTGACATTTGCCCCCTTTCCCGCCGGGCGGGAGAAAAGTTCCNCGCTTTCCCAGGGAATTTCCGTTTTTCCCTTGACCTTTTTCTAAAAATCCGGTAAAATCTAATACTGTATACTGCCCTTTNAGGGCTTGCCGATTATTTTGTTCGTGCTCTGCACACAACACTTACTATACCCTCATTCACATTAGGAAAGGCCGACAGATAACATGAAACATCCCTACAAGACCCGGGAGGGCGGAGCCACCGTAACCATCTTCGTCCCATANGACTGCAAAAACCACTGTCCGTTCTGCGTCAACAAGGAGGANTACGCGGACATGACCGGGTTCTCCCTGGANAAGATCCGCCAGAGCATCCGGCGCATGGACGCCATCACTCCCCGGTGCGACTTTGTGTTCACCGGCGGCGAACCNNTNGCGGATCTGGACGCTTTGCAGGTGATGCTGGACGAGATTCCCACCACCCANAAGGTCTATATCAACACCACCCTCCCGGTGTCCGAGTGCCAGTCCGAGGAGGATGTNGTGGCGTTTTTGACCCGGAACCGGCACAAGATCACCTGTGTCAATGTGTCCCGCCATATGCAGAAATATGTGGTGGAGTCCAACGACGGNCTCCTGGCCCGCCTGCCGGTGCCCTTCCGGGTNAACTGCGTGCTGTACAAGGACTATCCCGTGAAGGACCTGGTNCCCTATCTGGACCGNTTCCGGAAGATNCCCGGCTCCTCCATCCAGTTCCGGTTCGACTACACCGCCACCACGCCGGANAACCTCTACGACGAGGAGCACGACAAGATCCTCCACGATTTGAAGCAGATCGCCCAATATACGGGCCTGGACGGCTGCCGGATGCGCTGCGGCTTCCACTTTGACTACCAGGGCATGGAGCTGACCTACCACAAAACCCTGCCCTACTCCACCATNGTGGAGACNGGGGAGGACGGCGTGACCTACGACATCCTCTACGACATTCTCATCAAGCAGAACGGCGACATCCACGGCGACTGGGACGGCACCCCTCTGGACGTGGAGGCCTATGAAAAGGTGGNCTACGAGCCCTACGACCTCCGCTGGCTGCAGGGCGCGCCCAAAAAGGCCATGTAAGTTTAGACAATATGGCGAACCCCCCTGGGATTNNCCCAGGGGGGTTGTTTTTTATTTCAGGAAAATCCGCTTGCCGCCCCGGTATTCCCGAAGAACGCCGATTTTCTGGGCGCTGGGCACNTGGGGCCGAAGCTCCTCCAGCANGGCTTCCGCCGACGCGGGGTCCGCCGCCATGAGGAGGCCTCCGGCGGTCTGGGGGTCGTAAAGGAGGTCCTGCTTCCAGAGGTCCGCCTCTCCCTCGTCCACGCCCGCCTCGGCAAAGGCGCGGTTGCGGTACATACCCTCCGGNAGAAGNCCCATCCGGGCCAGCTCCGGGGCCTCCGGGAAGAAGTCCACCCCGCCTGTGTCCACCTCCGCCTCCANGCCGCTGCCCTGNACCAGCTCCGTCAGGTGGCCCAGCAGGCCGAAGCCCGTCACGTCGGTNCAGGCGTGAACGCCNTACNGGACCATCACGTCACGGGCGGACTTGTTGAGGGTGGTCATGGAGCGGTATACCAGNTCCAAAGTCTCCTGAGAAACCATCCCCACCTTGGCGGCAGTAGTCACCACCCNNGGCGGCGGTAGTCACCACTCCGGCCCCCAGGGGCTTGGTGAGGATCAGCACGTCCCCCGCCTCAGCCCCGGCGTTGGTAAGCACCTTGTCCGGGTGGACGAAGCCCGTCACCGCCAGGCCGTATTTGGGCTCCTCGTCCAGAATGCTGTGGCCTCCGGTAATCAGGGCCCCGGCCTCGTACACCTTGTCGTAGCCGCCGCGAAGCATCTGGTGGACCGCCTCTTGGGGCATATCCTTGGGGACGGCCATGATGTTTAAGCACAGCTTCGGCTCGCCTCCCATGGCGTACACGTCGGACAGGGCGTTGGAGGCGGCAATCTGGCCGAAGAGGTANGGATCGTCGGCGATGGGGGGNAAGAAATCCACCGTCTGCACCAACGCCAGNTCCGGGGAGATTTTGTAGACGGAGGCGTCGTCGCTTTTGTCAAAGCCTACCAGNAGATTGGGGTCCCGGCGGACCTGGAGGCCGTCCAGCAGCTGGGCCANCACTCCGGCCCCCACCTTGGCCCCGCAGCCGGCGCACTTGGCCAGCTTCGTCAGCTTCACTTCATTTTCCATCGGCTCCTCCCTTCTCCCGCAANACCCCCGTCAGGGCCAGCAGCGCCTCCAAAACGCCGCCGCCCACCGCAAGGGCCTTGTCGGACACCCGNTAGCAGTTGTCTACCTGATTTCTGGGGTCCACGTCCCCGGCCTTCATCCCCCGGCGGACCGGCGTACCCTCCGCCAGAATCCCCCGNAGAACCCCGTCCAGNGTGCANNCCATGGGGACNCCCGCCACCTCCGCGGCCACGTCCCCGGCCTTNACCTGCGCGCCGATGTCCAGAATCTGGTGGAATTCCCCATCCGCCGGAGCCCGGAGAACCCGCTCNCCCGNAAAGCCGCCGATAAGGCCGGGAATCCCCGTGTTGGGNGTGGCGGGGCCCTGCCAGATGGCCCGGCCNAGGTCGTGGCCCCGCATGGTCTCCACCACCGCGTGGCAGTCCACCCCGGCGGTGAAGCCGGGNCCTACNCCNACNACCGCCGGAGCGTCGGTNATNCGGGTGCCGAGATTTCGTTTCGCCAGAATCGCGTCCACCACGCCGTCNGGCCGCAGCTCCCGGACGCACCGGGCCTCCGGGTCCACCAAAACGGGGATNGCCCCGGCGGCCAGAATGTCCAGAGCCTCCGCCGCTGTCNCCGCGCGGCGGGCGNNNACCCCCTCNACCGTCATTTCACCATGGACGACGGCCTGGGAAAAGCACACCGTCCGCCGAATGGCCGTGGGCTGGGGAAGCTCTGTCATCACCACCCGGATATGGGACCTCCACAGCCGCAGAGCCGTGCCGGAGGCCAGATCTCCCGCGCCCTTGACGACCACTAGCATGGCGCATACACCCCTTCCCGCAGAGATCCCGCTACAACGGGACAGCCAGCCAGTTCCGCCAGCCGCCGGGCCAGGTCCAGCGCCTCCCCGGTCTCCACTTGGTTTACATAAATCCTATCATGCAGGGCCTCCCGCCCCGCCGCGGCGGCCTCCGTTTCCGGGGAGGCCAAATCCTCCTGGGAAACCCCCGCCAGAGCCGCGTAAATCTCCGGCCTGTGGACCGATTCCCGGATGGGGCGGCCAAAGCCGGAGGCCCCCGCCACCAAAATAGTCTGATTGGCCTGGGGCGGAATCACCGGCTCATGGGGGGCGTGGGCCTTCAAGGGGCGGCGGGCTGCGCCGTCGGCCTCCACCAAAATGTACGAAAACAGAGCCGCCAGCTCTTCCATGGCGGCGGGCGGGGCTGTCAGCTTGCCGGAATCCGGCAGAAGGGTCCCGGCGGAAACCAGCCGGTGGGTCCGGGCCAGCTCCGCCAGGGACGCCTTATCCAGCGCCAGGGGAATGTCCGGGAAGGGGAGCATTTTCGTGGTGGTACACAGCAGCACGCCATGCCCCCTCCCGGCCAGCTCCTCCCCCAGCGTCCGGAGCAGGGTAGTCTTGCCGCCGCCGCCGATCACGGCGGTGACGCCGGGGGAGATTTCCAGCAGAGAAGCCAAATCCATGGAGGCCCGCCTCTCCAATTTCCTCAATTTTCCGCCGTCAGCACCTGGGACAGGTCCAGGGGCTTGCCGTCGCTCCACAGCCGCTCCAGGGAGTAGAACTCCCGGGCCTCCGGGGAGAAGACATGGACGGCAAGGCACCCGTAGTCCAGCAGCACCCAAGTGCCGTCCCGGTGGCCCTCCCGGTGGAGGGGGACCTCGTCCGCCTGCTCCTTCATGGCCTTCTCCACCGCGTCGCACAAGGCGTTGATCTGGGTGTTAGAGCTGCCGGTGGCGATGACGAAGTAGTCCACAAGCGTGGTGAGATCCGCAATCTCAATAGCGGAGATCTCCTTGCCCTTCTTCTCGTCCAGTGCCTTTGCCGCGATGATAGCCAATTCCTTCGGTGTCATAAAACGCACTCCTCTCTTTCTGTTTCCAATGTTAAGCGGTTATCCTTTACCCCTCCGGGGGCGGTTCGATGATAGAGCTTCCCGGGTCCGGCAGCGGGGGTTCGATGGGAACGTCCGGCACGCCGGGGTCAGCGGTTCCCGGATCGGTAACGTTGGGATCTGTGGCTCCCGGATCGGTAACGCCGGGGTCAACAGTTCCCGGATCAGTGATTCCGGGCGTTGTTCCGGGATCGGTAGTTCCAGGCGCGGTGGTTCCGGGGTCCGTGGTTCCGGGNGTGGTAGTTCCGGGATCGGTAACGCCGGGGGTGGTGGGAACGGGCAGTCCGGTAACGGGNTCGATGACCACCGGGCCTATAGGCTCCCCGGTCTCCGGGTCAATGGGCAGTCCGGTTTCCGGGTCGATGGGGTTGCCGTTCTCATCCAACAGGGGCTCCTCCTCTTCCGGCTCCACGGGGGGCGGGGGNAAGGCCGCCTGCGCGTCCTCCACGTGGCCGGTGGAGGAGCTGACGCTCCCGTCGGCATTGACGGACATAATGTCCAGATCCCGCATGGTAAACACCTCTTCAAAGGGGCTCAGCTCGTTGTTCACCAGCTCCAGCAGCTGTCTGGCGTTGGGCACCACATAGCTCTGCTCCCTCTGCCGGCCGTTGGTCTCCCGCTCCAGGCTCCGGCTGTAGACGTACCGGGGGGTGTTGGGCATGGTGGTAAAATTCACATTCTCCATTTTCAGCCCGCCCAAAGCCGCCTTCTGGGCGAACCAGAAGATATTCTGATAGGTGAGGTCCGTCTCCACATTGTTCTCAAACACCTGGATAAACTCGCTGATATTGCCCAGGCTCTTCCAGGTGAGGAGCTGACTCAGCATAGCGGTCAAAAAGTCCTGCTGGGTCTTAATGCGGCCCAGGTCCCCGTCGGAATAGCCCAGGGTCTTGCCGTTTACCGTGTTGTCATGGCGGTAGCGGATAACCTGCATGGCGTCGTCGCCGTTCAGCAGACGGTATCCCGCTTCCTGGTGGATGTGGAGGTCCTGGGTGGGGTCGTCATAGTTCATGTTCCGGGGGACCTCAAAATACACGCCGCCCATGGCATCGACAATCTCGCCCACGCCGTCCCATTCCACGATCACCTGGTAGTCCGGCTCAAAGCCCACCAGCTGGGAGATCTCCTTGTACAGGTGCTGAATGCCCCGCTCTCCGCCGCCGTAGTAGTTGTAGACGGAGTTGATCTTTTTGGTGTCCCAGGGGACGTTGACCATGGTGTCCCGGGGGATGGACATNACGGTGGCCTTCTGGTTGGTCACGTCGTAGCTGGCCAGCAGCATGGTGTCGGTGTTGCCGCCGCCTCCGGTGTCCCGGCCCAGAATCAGNACGGTGTAATAGTCCTCGCTCTTCCGCTTGCCGTCGGCCTTGGGGCGGATGCCGTCGCCGTAGTCAATCTCCTCCAGGGGCTCTCCTTCGTCGGTTTTATTGCCGCCGATGGCGGGACCGCTGGGCTTGTTGTTCACATCCGGCCGGACGAAAACGCTCCGCCAGGCCAAAGCTCCCACCACCAGCACCGCCAGGGCTATGGCCACGGCGATCATGATTTTCTGCTGTTTGTTGAACCGGCTGGGCTTCTTGGGCTTTTTGGGGGGCTGTTCCCTCTTGGCCAGNCGGTTTCCCCCCGCCCGTTTTTCTTCTCTTTGGTTATCCACGATGCAGTGTTCCTTTCAACGCGTCACGGGCCTCGATGGCGGCGTGGTGTATGGGTCCGCCCTCGGCCTCCAGCTTTCCAATTGTCATCTCCAGGCCCTTCAGCAGGCCCTTGTCCAAATCCTGATAGCANACCTTTCGCAGNTTCTCCACGCCGGGAAAATCCCGGGAGGGCTCGATATAATCCGCCAGATANATGANTTTTTCCANAGTGGTCATATGGGCCCTGCCGGTGGTGTGATACCGGATGGCCCCGTATATCTCATCGTCCACGCCGAAGACCTCCCGGGCCANCTCCGCCCCGGTTTTGGCGTGAAGNAGGCTTCCCATTTTCCGCTCCATACCGTCCAGGGGAATCCCCCAGGTCCGGCACAGNGCCAGATGCTCCTGCAGGGACAGCCGCTTGGTGCAGTCGTGAAGCAGGGCGGCCCTCCTGGCCCGCTCCACNTCGGCCCCNTACCGCAGAGCCAGACGGATGGCCTCCTGCTCCGTGCCCAGCACGTGGNAGACCCGGCGGTGGTTCAAATAGCTGAGGGCCGCCGGCCGAAGCTGNCGCAGAGGCAGGTTCTTCAAATCCGCCGCCGTGCCATAAAGCCCCTCCCGGAGAATCAGGCCGTACACCGCGGGGCTGAGATACCGCTCGCCCCGGCCNGCCGCCAGGGNNTTTCGGATCTCCGTGGAGGAGATCTCCACCACGCCGGGTATACGCATAGTAAAAATCCTGGCCTGTGGATACGCTTTGTATAGGCGTTCCCGCTGGCGGGAGAAGTCGTCCTCCTGGTCCTCCTCCCTGCGGCTAAAGGCGGCGATACCCGCCAGAGACAGGATTTTCCCCGGTTTGTACCACTCATGGAGGGTCAGAAACATGTCAGTCCCCACCAGCAGCCACAGCTCGTCGTGTGGGTGGCGCTGGCGGACTTCCGCCAGGGTGTCAGCCGTGTAGCTTCTGCCATCCCGGCGGACCTCGATGTCAAGGACTTCCACTTTATCCCCCAGCTCCGCCGCGGCCTGCCGGGTCAGCGCCAGCCTCTGCTCCGCGGAGGGACTGCCGGGAGGCAGGGGCTTGTGGGGCGGCGTGCCGTCGGGGATCAGGTACAGCTTATCCAGCCGCAGAAGCTCCATCACGCCCCGTGCCGCCGCCGCATGGCCCAGGTGTGGCGGGTTAAAGGTCCCGCCATAAACGCCGATTTTCAACTTAACACCCCTTTCAAACAGGAGATATGTATCGTCAATGAACCAGAAAACGCTGTTTTTCCATTTTGCCAGCTATATCAGGCCCTTTTCCGGCCCGGTTTCGCCAACTGGATTCTCTTCTCTTTGGGCTTGGAGTGGCTCTCCCGGTACAGCACGAATTTGGTGCCGATGACCTGAACCACCTCGCTGCGGGTGGCCTTGGCCAGAGCCGCCGCCGCCGTCCAGGCGTCGTATTCCAGATTGTTGTCCAGCACCCGGCCCTTCACCAGTTCCCTGGCCTCCAGAGCGTCGTCCGCCTGCTTGATGAGGTTTTCCCCGATACCATCCTTGCCGATTTGCAGAATGGTGTCAATGCCATTCGCCAAGCCCCGCAATTGGGCCCGCTGCTTACTTGTCAAGTTCATACATTTTACAGCCTTTCCCGTTTTCCTACCACGATTTCGTCAACCACCAAAGCGCGGCAGCACAAATAGAGGAAGGAGGAATCGTAAACCTCCAACCCCCGCCCGCACCACGCCGCGGCCCAACGGCATACCTGATTTGCAGGGCA
>JAAVHG010000002.1 GCA_014799855.1 Oscillibacter sp. | reverse complement strand
CCGTGGTTGGGCAACGATTACTATAGCAGAATGGAGGGTGGTTTGTCAAGCCCTGTTTCCAAAAAAATTACAAAAAATTTCTCTCTCCCCAAACTGCCCCTTGTTTTCCGGAAAAACCGCGCTATACTATATCCTTATAAAAGGAGTGATGGACAATGTACGACGAGCTGACCGAGGTGGATTTGAAAAAAATGCGGGAGGAGATCGACTACCGCACCCGGGTCCTCCGGCCCCAGCTGATTGAGGAGGTCCAGACCGCCAGAGCCTTCGGAGACCTCAGCGAAAACTTTGAATACAAGTGCGCGAAGCAGGCGAAAAACCGCAACGACAGCCGAATTCGCTACCTGGAACGGATGATCCGCACCGCCAAGGTCATTACGGCGGCGGACAGCGGCGACGCCGTGGGCCTCTTTGACAAGGTGACAGTGTTCAACGGGCTGTTAAAACGGGAGATGACCCTCCGTATCGTCACTACCCTCCGCCAGGACGCACTGAAGGGCCTCATCAGCAAGGAGTCCCCGGTGGGGAGGGCCCTGCTGGGCCGCAGAGTTGGAGACAAGGTGCAGGTGGAGGCCGCCCAGGGGATGAAATATACCATGGAAATCCGCTCTGTAGAAAAGGGAGAGGACGACGAGAGCCTGGACATCAGCGCTTATTGACAGCGATACATGCGCATACGGTCTATTTTCTGCCGGAAAACGGCCCCGCTGGGGTCGTTTTTGCTTTCTTCAACCACCGGAGGCTCTATGCTTAAATGCTTCGCCGCCCGCCGCGGATGCCGGACCGCAAATTCTGGTTTTACACCGGCCGGATTAAATTCTGCTCAAGCAGAGTTTCAAATGTATTCACAGAATCTCCATGCTCAACAATTTTTCCATTGACTACCTTGTCAATATCAATGCCTGTAAAGGCCAATCGTTTATGTGTCGGCTTGATTCCCAGACATTCTCTCTCATGTGTGCCTACCATGATGAATTCAGAGATAACATAATCACCGTCAGCAAACTGGTGGACGATTTTCATAGTGTAATCGGGATAGGTTGTTTTCACCGCTGTGAGGTGCTGCTTCATGCCGTCTGATCCCAGTGGAACGGCTTTATCTCCAACACGAAAAACACAGTTTTCGGCTATATAGTGGGAGAGTTCTTGAAGCAGATTTCCTGAAACAATCACTTCGTAGAAATGCTTCACGATCTCTTTGTTGTCCATAGCTCGACCTCGCAAACGGCAGCGTGTTATTTTTATTATACCTATACCGCCGCCGGCTGTGAGATGCAAGGCATATTGGCGGAATTGCCGGAGCCGGTATCCGCAGCATGTGAGGTAAACGGAATTTTTGATTGACTGTATCCCGCCGATAAAATATAATATTTGGAAAACGAGAGGGGGGAGCGCATGGGTACGGTGCTGGGATATCTGCGGCCCTACAGCCGCCGGGTGGCCGTGGGCGTCAGCGTGAAATTTGCCGCCGCGGTGCTGGAGCTGCTGATACCGCTGCTGCTGGAGCATATTATCGTGGTCTCCGTTCCGGCCAGAGATCTGCCGTCCATCTGGCGCAGCGGTGGACTGATGGCGGCCCTGGCCCTGGGAGCGGCGCTGTGCAACATCACCGCCAACCGTATGGCCGCCTTGGTCTCCATGGAGGTAACCCGGAATCTGCGGCGGGACGTGTACAGCCGCACCCAGCGCCTCTCCTGCGCCCAGATGGACCGTTTCACCGAGTCCTCCCTGGTGTCCCGCCTCACCAACGATACCTATAACGTCCACCAGATGTTCGACAAGGTGCAGCGGGGCGGCATTCGGGCCCCCATGCTGGTGCTGGGGGGATTGATTCTGACCTTTCTGCTGGAACCGGCCCTGGCGGCGGTGCAGCTGGCGGTGAGCCTCCTGACCTTTTTCACCATCTGGCGGGTAACCCGCCGGGGAATCCCCCGGTACGCTCAGGCCCAGTCCGCCGCCGACACGGTGGTCCGGGTTTTGCAGGAAAACGCCTCCGGCGTCCGGGTGATCAAGGCTTTGGCCTGCCAGGGCCGGGAAAGGACCCGGTTTGAGGCCGCCAACGAGGCCTCCCGCCAAAGGGAGGAGGAGGCGGGAACCGTCATGGCCGCCGCCAATCCTTTGACGGACTTCATCCTGAACTCCGGGCTGGTGCTGGTGGTAGTCGTAGGGGCCTTCCGGGTACAGGCGGGGGCCATGGACCCTGGGCGGATTGTAACCTTTTTGTCCTATTTTGCCTTGATTCAAAACGCCACACTGGGCGTCGCCAAGATTTTCCTCCGGATCAGCAAGGGCGCGGCCTCCGCCAAGCGGTTGGAGGAGGTGCTCCTCAGCCCGGAGGACCAGCCGGTCCTTCCCCCGGACAGAACCGCCCCGGCGGAACTGGGAATGGAGGATGTTTCCTTCTCCTACCTGGGCGTGGAACCGGATTTGGACGGGGTGTCTTTCACGCTCCAAAAGGGGGAGACTCTAGGCGTCCTGGGTCCTACCGGCAGCGGCAAGACCACCCTGGCGGCCCTGCTCCTCCGGCTGTACGACGCCGGGGAGGGGACCGTCTACGTGGGGGGCCGGGACGTGAAGAGCCTGTCCCGCCGGGATCTCCGCCGCTTCGGCGCGGTGTTTCAAAATGAGTCGCTGTTGAACGATACCATCTATGAAAATATCTCCTTCCTCCGGAATCTCCCCCGGGAGGATGTGATTGCCGCCGCCAAAACCGCCCAGGCCTGGGACTTTATCCAGGCCCTTCCCGATGGCCTGGACACCCATGTGGATATCCGGGGGGCCAATCTCTCCGGAGGCCAGCGCCAGCGGCTTCTGATTGCCCGGGCGCTGGCGGGGAAGCCGGATCTGCTGGTGCTGGACAGTGCCGACAGCGCTCTGGACTACCGCACCGCCGCCGCCTTGAGGGAGGCTCTCCGCCGGGACTGCTCCGGCCTTACTATGGTGGTTATCTCCGCCCGTGTGGCCTCTCTCCGGGACGCGGACCGGATTCTCGTTCTGGAAGAGGGCCGGATTGCCGCCCAGGGGAGCCACGAAGAGCTGATGGAAAGCTGCGGCCGCTACCGCCGGACGGCGGAGCTGCAGAGGGGAGGGGAGGGCCTGTGAAATCATACCGGGTTTTGGCCCGATTGGGCCGGTTTCTGCGGCCCTACGCCCTGTCTCTGGCGGGGATTCTGCTGTTGATGGGGGTGGGGAACCTTCTCTCTCTGGCGGCCCCGCTTCTGTCCGGCAAAGCGGTGGACGCGGTGGGCACAGGCCCCGGCGGGGTGGATTTCGCCGGGACTGCCTGGGCCTGCGGCGGAATGCTGGGGTGCTATGCCCTGGGCTCCTTATTTAGTTATATGGTGTCCGTCCGGCTGATCCGGGTGGGGCAGGGAGTCTCCCGGGATCTCCGGAAGGCCGCTTTCCACCGCCTCAGCGAGCTTCCNGTNGAGTATTTCGACGTTCACCCNGCGGGGGACGTGATCAGCCGGGTCTGCTACGATGTGGACACGGTAAACGCCGCTATTTCGGCGGACCTCTTGCAGCTGGGCACCAGCCTGTTTACCGTNGTGGGNTCCTTCGCCATGCTGCTGGCTATCTCCACNCGGCTGTCNCTGGTGTTTTTNGTNACGGTGCCCCTGTCNNTATTNCTGACCCGGTTTCANATGAAGCGGATTCACCCNCTCTTCCGCCGCCGGTCCAAGGAGCTGGGGGCCTTGAACGGCTTTGCCGANGAGAGAATGGGCCAGCGGCGCTCCATCCGGTCCTANGGNGTGGAGAAGGCGGATCTGGACCAGTTCGCCGCNTTNAANNNCGGGGCNTCCCTGGCCTATTACCAGGCGGACCGGGCCAGCNCCAGCCTGGGGCCCTCGGTGAANTTCATCAACAACCTGTCCCTGGCNGCGGTCAGNATGTTNGGCGCNCTGCTGTACCTGGGNGGCGGGCTGAGCCTGGGGAACCTGTCCTCCTTTGTNCTNTATTCCCGGAAATTTTCCAGCCCCATCCGGGAGGCGGCCAACCTCCTCAGCGAGCTGCAGTCCAGCGCCGCGGCGGCGGAGCGGGTGTTAGACCTCCTGGAGGAGCCGGTGGAGCCGCCGGATGAGCCGGAGGCCTTCCGGCCGGAGAAGCTGGCGGGGGAGATTGTCTTCGATCACGTGACCTTTGGCTACGACCCGGACCGGCCCGTCCTCCGGGACTTCTGNGCCCGCGTGCCNGCCGGAAGCATGACGGCGGTGGTGGGGGAGACNGGCGCGGGGAAGACCACTCTGGTGTCCCTTCTGCTGCGGTTCTACGCCCCCCAGTCCGGNACCATCACCGTGGACGGNCGGCCNTTAGAGGATTACAGCCGGGACGGCCTCCGCCGCCGTCTGGCCCTGGTGATGCAGGATACCTGGCTTTTCGGCGGCACNATCGCGGAGAACATCGCCTACGGGNNNCCCGGCGCTGCCAGGGAGCAGATTGAGGAGGCCGCCAGNGCCGCCCGCATCCACCGCTTCATTACCTCCCTNCCGGCGGGGTACGANACGGTTCTCACGGACCAGGGAGCGGGGATCTCCAAAGGCCAGCGGCAGCTTCTGGCCATCGCCCGGTGCTTCCTTACCGACGCGGACGTGGTGATTCTGGACGAGGCCACCTCCAGCGTGGACACGGAGACGGAGGGAGAGATCAGCCTNGCCATGGAGCGGCTCCGCCAGGGGCGGACCTGCTTTGTCATCGCCCACCGCCTTTCCACCGTCCGAAACGCCGACCGCATTCTGGTGCTGAGCCAGGGNGGGGCGGTGGAGCAGGGGACNCACGAGGAGCTGATGGCCGCCGGAGGGGCCTACGCCANNCTNGCCCAAGCGGCGCAGTAGCTCCGGCGGCGTTCCAAAAAATGGNNNCTCCANCNNGCCCNGAAAAGNNNGTCCGGCGGGGAGGCGGGGAGCGGCGCGGACCGCGGCGGGTCACGAAAACGTATTTCAAAAATGAGGGTATTTTTGACGCGTNGGCGGCAGGAAANAGGTCCGGCGCCGGGAAAGAGATTCATGAATAATTGTGAAAATGTATAAAAAAACCACGGGAAAATAGCGAACATATCAATTGACAAAGGGCGGGGAAATTCTTTATAATATGGTAAGCAAAACGCAAACGTTTGCACGAAAGCGCTCTGGCCAAGCCGCTTTCAGGCGGACGATGCGGATGTGAGGGAAAGCGAAGACTGCCCCCTGTTTGCCGGCGCGCTCTCCGGCAGTATTCAGAAAGAGGTGTTACCGTGGCAAAGAGAAATCTCCCGAAAAAACCCATGACCAGGCGCCGCATGAAGAACCTGATATTGAACGTGGTGAAAAACCCCTTCAATATGGTGGTTCTGGTAAGCCTGGTAGTCCTGTTCTGCCTGATCATCGTCCCGCTGCTGACCATGGTCAAGACCACCTTCGTCATGGCTCAGTCCGAGCTGCGCCGGAACCCCGACGCCGTGGTGGGTCAGTTTACCCTGTATTATTGGAAGTACATGCTGGCCAGCGAGATGTCCAAGGCCGTCCTCTGGGTGCCCCTGTGGCACTCCCTGGTGTGCGGCTTCTTCACGACGCTGATCTCCGTGCCTCTGGGCTCGGTGCTGGCGTGGCTGATGATCCGCACCGACATCCCCGGCAAAAAGGTGCTGGGCCTGCTGGTGACGGTCCCCTACATGATCCCCTCCTGGACCAAGGCCATCGCCTGGCTGGCGGTGTTCCGCAACCAGACCAGCGGCGCCAACGGCTTCCTGGCCGGCATGGGCATCCCCATCCCCGACTGGCTGGCCTACGGCCCCATCGCCATCATCCTGTGCATGTCCATGCACTACTACGCGTTCTCCTATATCCAGGTTTCCGGCGCNCTCCGCTCCATCAACTCCGAGCTGGAGGAAATGGGCGAGATCCAGGGCGCCAATAAGGCCCAGATTCTCCGGCANATCACCCTGCCCCTGATTCTGCCCTCCGTNCTGTCCGCCCTGATTATGACCATCAGCAAGTCCATCGGTACATACGGCGTGGCGGCCAACCTGGGCAACCGCATCAACTACTACACCNTGGCTACCAACATGCGCCGCTACATTGAGGGCAGCCCNCAGGGCGTTGGCTACGCNATGTCCCTGGTGCTGGTGGGCCTCTCCGCCTGCATCATCTTCGCCAACCAGCGGGCCGTGGGCGTCCGNAAGTCCTACGCCACCGTGGGCGGCAAGGGCGGCCGCAGCACCCTGATGCCTCTGGGCAAGGCNAAGAAGCCCATGATGGCCTTCCTGGGCGTGTTCCTGTTCCTGGCCATGGTTATGCCCTTCTTCGTGCTGATTATGGAGACCTTCCAGGTGACTACCGGCGCCGGCTACGGCCTGGATAACCTGACCCTCTACAACTGGATCGGCACTCTGGACGAGGCCCAGACCTACACCAACTACGAGGGCATTTTCCGCAACAAGGAGTTCTTCAGCGCCTTCTGGAATACCATCCGCCTGACCATCATCACCTCCGTCATCACCGCCTTCTGCGGCCAGTTCCTGGGCTACATCAGCTCCCGCGGCCGCGGCAAGTGGTACGGCAACCTCACCGAGCAGATGGTCTTCGTGCCCTACCTGATGAGCGGCGTCGCCTTCTCCGCCATGTACTTCTCCATGTTCACCGTGGAGCGGAGAATCTTCGGCATTCCCGTGATGCCCTCCCTGTACGGCACCTTCACCCTGATTGTTCTCACCTCCGTGGTCAAGCACTTCCCCTTCGCCAGCCGGTCGGGCACGGCCAACATGCTCTCCATCAGCGTGGAGCTGGAGGAGGCGGCGGATATCGCCGGCGCCAGCTTCTGGAAGAGAATGGCCTCCATCATTGTCCCCCTGGCGAAAAACGGCTTCATTTCCGGCTTCATGCTGGTGTTTATCTCCATCGCCAAGGAGCTGGACCTGATCATCATCATGATGACCCCCACCACCCGCACCATGTCCTTCCTGGCCTTCACCTACTCTCAGGAGGGCCTGAGCCAGATGTCCGATGCCATCAGCGTGTGCGTGCTGCTGTTCATCCTGGTGTGCTACATCATCGCCAACCGCTTCGGCGCCGATATCGGCAAGAGCTGGGGCTGATGCTTTGGACCGTGACCACATGACAGAAAGGAAAGAACGATTATGAGTCGAATCGAACTGAAGCATATTGATAAATTTTACGGCAANAACCACGTNCTCCGGGATATCAACCTCACCATNGAGGACGGCGNNTTCATGACCCTCCTGGGCCCCTCCGGCTGCGGCAAGACCACCACCCTCCGCGTGGTCTCCGGCCTGGAAAAGCCCCAGAACGGCATCATGACCATTGACGGCGTNGAAATGATCAACGCCGACGACGCCTACTACGCCGAGCCCAGCAAGCGCGGACTGAACCTGGTGTTCCAGTCCTANGCCCTGTGGCCCCACATGACCGTGTACGACAATATCGCCTTTGGCCTGAAAATCCAGAAGATGAACAAGAGCGAGATTGANAAGCGGGTCATGGACTCCCTGCGGATGATGCGGATNGACATCTACAAGGACCGCTATCCCACGGAGNTGTCCGGCGGCCAGCAGCAGCGCGTAGCCATCGCCCGCGCCGTGGCCTCCAGCCCCAAGCTCCTCCTTNTGGANGAACCCCTNTCCAACCTGGACGCCAAGCTCCGCATTGACATGCGCGCCGAGNTGCAGCGCCTCCACCGGGAGCTGGGCACCACCATCATCTANGTTACCCACGACCAGACCGAGGCCCTCACCATGTCCACCAAGATCGCCCTTTTCCGCGCTGGCGAGCTGAACCAGGTGGCTACCCCCATGGAGCTGTACAACAACCCCATCGACNTGGAAGCCGCCGACTTCATCGGCAACCCCCGCATCAATCTGGTGCAGGGCCGCGCCGAGATGAAGAACGGCCAGCTGGTGGTCAAGAGCGANCTGGGGGGCCATACCTTCGACAAGAAGGACATGACCGACGAGAAGATCCCCGGCGGCGAGTTCGACTGCGTGCTGGCCTTCCGGCCCGAGCAGGTCTTCATCTCCCGGGAGCCGGTGGACGGCGCCATCCCCACCAGCGTCTACGCCAGCCAGCCCGCCGGTTCCGAGACCATCGTTACCCTGAAAGCCGGACAGGACGAGTTCCTGGTGAAGGAGCTGGGCCAGATCCACTACGAAATGGACGAAAAAGTCTTCGCCATTATTGACCAGAACAAGATTAACATTTATAATAAGGAAACCAGCCGCTTGATTAAGCGCTCCGTCTAATCCCCAGTCCAAAGTCTGACACACGGCCGCGTCCGCGGCGTCCCCGGCGGGTAACCGCCGGGGACGGGGAAGGTTCTCTTGTGTTTCCCCGGTGTGTGGACCATATATCCCAGCGAATGTCCAAAAACGAAAGGAGAAGACCCGATGAAAAAGAAACTCTTGGCACTGCTTCTGACTCTTGTCATGGTCCTGAGCCTGGCTTCCTGCGGCGGCAACAGCGGCGGGAATACCGGCGGCTCCGGTGGCAATGACGCGCAGACCACCCAGCCCTCCGGCGGCAGCGACGCCGGCACTCCCGCGGAGAGCACTCTCCCCGTGGGCTATGACCCCACCACTGGCACCGAGCAGTATGGCCCCTACTACGACGAGTGGAGCGACAAGACCGACGACGAGCTCTATGAGATGGCCAAGGCCGAAAACAACGTCATCAATGTCTACGCTACCTCCTCCAAGATGTTGAAGGAGAAGGAGCTCTTTGAGGAAGCCTATCCCGGCCTGACNGTGGAAGTCTCCGACCTGGANTCCGACGAAGTTCTGAACAAGGCGAAGACCGAGAAGGACACCGGCAANGTCACTGGCGACGTGCTGCANACCAAGGACGTGAACGGCAACGTCTTCTTCGAGTGGTATCACCAGGGCGTTATCGAGCCCTACTATCCCCGCGACATCTGCTCCCATATCGACGTGGAGAACCTGCGGTTCAGCTTCCCCCTGTACGCTTCTCAGGCCTATTGGTACTACAACACCGATATGTATCCCGACGGCCAGCCCATTACCAGCTGGTGGAACATCATCGAGAAGAACGAGGACGGCAGCCAGAAGTATAAGCTGTTCACCAAGGAAATCGGCCAGGAGACCGCTTACCTGTCCCTGTTCGCCAGCTTCGTGTCCAACGCCGACCAGATGGAGCAGGCTTATAAGGACCTCTATGGCACCGATCTGGAGTACACCTATGACGCTTCCGTGTTCTCCTTCNCCGTGCCNGAGAAGAACGCCGGCGTGGAGTACCTGTGGCGNTTCACCCAGTGCGACATGACCTTCATCGGCGACGGCGACGAGCTGGTGCAGGCTGTTCACAACTCCACCGAGTCCGGTTTCCCCACTCTNGCCCTGGCCTCNGCCGGCAAGATCGAGAACCGCGAGGAGTCCGGCTACGCCATTGACTGGTGCAAGAACCTGACTCCCTACACCGCCCTGCTGAACACNGAATCCCTGTTNGTGGTCGGCGGCTGNGACAGCCCCGCNGGCGCCCGCCTGTTCATCCGNTTCATCACCGGCGGCGTTGACGGCGAGAGCGGNGGCCTGAAGCCCTTCACCAAGGTCGGCAACTGGCCCCTCCGCGACGANGTNGAGGATAAGAAGAACCCCGCCTCNCTGGAGGAGCTGGGCGCTGTCCCCAACAACCTGGACGCCATCTACAACATCTATCTGGACGTGCAGGACATGTGGCTGTACTGGAAGATGAACTGATTTTCCCCTCAGCCTGAGAAAAACACNGAACCCCAGGGGCGGACGGCGCGCCTGCGCCGTCCGCCCCTTCGGGCCTTTTGGAGACTGCCGAAATGCCTAGAGGGAGAACCTGCTGGACACTTCGTCAATTTTCAAAATTGCGTATATATTGCGCNAATAGGACAAAATAATCCCNGAAAGCGGCGGATTTCCCGCCAGAGAGGAGGCCTCTTATGGGAATCAACGGCGCGGACAGGCTGCGGCGGGACGCCCGGGACCGGGAACGGGCCAACCGGGCCAACAGCTTCTGGGACGCCTTTTTGATGACGGAAAACGGCAAGGTGAAGAGTACGCTTCTGATCTACTCCTTCTTTTTGAGCGTCGTCTATCTTGCGGTCTATTTCGCCGCCTTCATCTTGCTTCTGGACCCCATCCACGCCGTGACGGAGAACGCGTCNNTGGCGGTGGTTTATNTNACGGAGGCNCTGGTCCCCGCCCTTGCGGGTACAGCCGTGTGCGGNCTCACCTGGAAGCTGTTCCGGGACAAGCGGCTGATGATCGCCACCTATGCCTGGCTGGTGGCAATGGCNCTGACGGTGCTGGTGACGATGCTGGTGCTGTTTGGCGGCGACAAGGCTTCTCGTATGTTGTTTCTGCAATTTTTCGCGCTGTCCGTNCCCGCGCCCCTGATTCTTGGCTGCGGCATGACNTTNCTGCTTTANCGGCGGTATCTGCGAAATCCGCCGCCGGAAGCGTCAGCAAAATTTTTGGAGAGAGGTGTACACCATGATTGACACTGTCTTGTTCGATATGGGCGGGACCCTGGAAGACATTTATGTGGACGACGCCAGCAAGGACGCGTCTGCCCGGGAGGTGCTCCGCATTCTGGCGGAGAAAGGCCATCCTATGCCGGACAGTCCGGAGGCCGCCCAGAAGAAGCTGGCNGACGGCTGGGACCGCTACGCCGGCTACCGGGGCCCCACGGACCGGGAGTTGAAGCCGGAGGAGATCTGGGGCCAGTACGTATTGACGGATTTNGGNCTGGATCAGCAGACGGTGACTCCCTTTGCCGANGAGCTGGCCCANATGTGGGAGGTTACGTATTACCACCGNGCNCTTCGTCCCCGGGTGGCGGAGATGCTGGAGGGGNTGAAAGGCCTGGGATTGAAGCTGGGNGTNATCAGCAACACCGCCAGCCTNTTCCAGGTGTTTGAAATTTTGAACCAGTANGGCATCCGGAATTANTTCGAGGANGTGACNCTCTCCTCCATCACNGGCTACCGCAAGCCTCACGAGAACATCTTCAAGGCTTCCCTGTACCAGATCCAGTCGGACCCNGCCAACTGCGCTTANGTGGGGGACACCCTCTCCCGGGACGTGATNGGCCCCCAGCGGATGGGCTTCGGTGCTACCTTCCACATCAATTCCTTCCTGACCCGCAGCAAGGATGTGGACGTACCCAAAACCATCCGGGCCACCTATGAGATCGAGGACATCTATCAGGTGTATACNATCCTGCGGGATTCCGCCGGGCAGTGCTCCGCGGCCATTTGAGATAAGCCCAACAGGCGGCGCATGGACAAAANTCCATGCGCCGNCTNTTTCACGCCCATTTCTTCTTGCGCAAGCNGGNCTTTTTTGGTATAGTGGTNANAGATTCCCAATCAAGTGTGAGGTGAAGCGTATGCTGACATTCAANCATTTCAATTTCAANGTTTCGGATCTGGAAAAGTCCATGGCNTTTTACCANGCGGCCCTGGGTCTNACGGANGTCCGCCGGAAGGAGGCGGAGGACGGCAGCTTTATCATCGTCTTCCTGGGCGACGGGAAAACNGACTTCCGCCTGGANCTGACNTGGCTCCGGGACCATCCCNAGAAGTATGATCTGGGAGAGTGCGANTTCCATCTGGCCATGCAGGCGGAGGACTATCAGGCCGCCTATGAAAAGCACAAGGAAATGGGCTGTATCTGCNTTGAAAATCCNGCTATGGGCATCTATTTTATCTCCGATCCCGACGGGTATTGGATTGAGATCATCCCCGTCAGATAAGAGAAGCGCCGGGACTTNTGTCCCGGCTTTTTTCCCGGCCGCGCNNGANAAAAAATGTCGAAAGAATGGCAAATCCTGCTGGTTTTTGGGTTGACGGCAGGNCCGTTCGGCGGTATGATATAGGCGGCTCTAANNCCGGNTCCCGTTGGAGAGCGGGACAAGAGATCGAGAATGGAGGAAATGGATATGAGACATGGGATAGCGGCGCTGCTGGCNGCGNTGATGCTGCTGGCTCTGGCGGGCTGNGGACAGAAGGACGGCGGCAGCGGAGACGAGGGCTTCAACGAGGGCCGCGTCGGTGATGTGATGCACACNGTTTTTTTCGATTACACGGTGAACGANGCCTATACCTGCGGCGCTTANGGGGACTATACNGCCTCCGAGGGCGGNAAGGTTCTGGTGGTGGAAGTTACTATNAANAACACCTTCTCCAAGACCATTGAGATGTATGATACAGACTTCCAAATTCTCTGGGGCGGCGAAGATGACGACGACTTCCGGGTTCCCATTACCACCGATCCCGACACCTGGGAAGAGCTGGACGTGGTTGGCGAGGACCAGTTGCCCGGCACCTACACCCTGGGCGTCAACAAGGAGCGGACAGGTCTTTTAGTGTACGACGTTCCGGCGGATGTGGAGGATTTTTCCATTGCCTATCTGGAGATCTTTGAGGACGAGAGCGAAGGTGATCTCCACGCTGTCTTCTTCACTCCCGAGGAGACCACTATTTAAGGAAGTGTTGAATAAATCAANNNTTCCTTNAGGTGATNCCNGACAAAAGAACCTCCCNGCGGCAAAAGCCGCCGGGAGGTTTTCNNTTGCGATTATTCCCANACCANAGTCCGGAAATAGTCCTCCAATGTNTCCGCCCGGCGGATCANGTCCACNGACCCGTCCTCCCGGAGGAGAAGCTCCGCNGAACGGAGCTTGCCGTTGTAGTTGTAGCCCATNGCGTGGCCGTGAGCNCCNGTGTCATGNATGACCANCAGGTCCCCGGCGGCAATCTCCGGCAGCATCCGGTCAATGGCAAACTTNTCGTTGTTCTCGCAGAGGCCNCCCACCACATCGTATTTGTGGTCGTGAGGGGCGGACTCCTTGCCCATTACCGTGATATGGTGGTAGGAGCCGTACATGGCGGGCCGCATCAGNTTGCAGGCGCAGGCGTCCACGCCGATATACTCCTTGTAGATGTGCTTGGCGTGGGTGGCCCGGGTGACCAGATNACCATAGGGGGCCAGCATATAGCGGCCCAGCTCCGTGTAGAGGGCCACGTCCCCCATTCCGGCGGGGACGAGAATCTCCTCATAGNCCCTGCGGACCCCTTCGCCAATGAGGTTGATATCGTTGGCGGGCTGGTCCGGCTCGTAGGGGACNCCCACGCCGCCGGAGAGGTTGATAAAGGTAATATGANCGCCGGTCTCNGCNTTCAGTTCCGCCGCCAGNTGGAAGAGGGTCCGGGCCAGGGCGGGGTAGTAGTCGTTGGACAGGGTGTTGGAGGCCAGGAANGCGTGGAGGCCNAACTNCTTGGCCCCCTTGNNCGCCANACGGCGGAAGGCCTCCGCCAGCTGGTCGCGGGTCATGCCGTATTTGGCCTCTCCGGGGTTNTCCATCACCTGGAAGCCCTCCCGGGTNTCNCCCAGAGTGAACACGCCGCCGGGATTGTAGCGGCAGCAGATTTTNTCCGGAATATGGCCGATGGACNGNTCCAAAAAGTCCACCATGGTNAGGTCGTCCAGATTGATGACGGCCCCCAGCNGGTCCGCCAGCTGGTATTCCTCCGCCGGGGTGTTGTTGGANGAGAACATGATCTCCTCCCCGNTGANGCCGCAGCGCTCCGCCATCAGCAGNTCCGTCAGGGAGGAGCAGTCGCAGCCGCAGCCCTCCTCNTGGAGCAGCTTCAAAATGGCCGGGGTGGGAGTGGCCTTNACGGCAAAATACTCCCGAAAGCCGGGATTCCAGGCAAAGGCCGCTTTCAGCCGCCGGGCGTTTTCCCGAATCCCCCGCTCGTCGTAGATGTGNAAGGGGGTGGGATACTGGGCGGCGATGGCTTCTAATTGATCCTTTGTGNCAAAGGGTGATTTCATGGCGATGACCTCGAATCTTTAGTGGATGTATGTATTTTACGTTTTTTNCTCTNTCTCTGTCAAGGAAATCCGGGAAAAAGGGAAATTTGCACGGTGNTTTNCCTTATTTCCAGCCAAAATTTAGGAAGATTTTTGCCAAAACGCGGTTTATTTTGAAAAACAGCCCTTGCCAGGGCTTCGCTCCGGGGATACAATAGAGAAAACCAGACAAGGAGGCGCGGGATATGAAAACGGTTGTCAGCGCGGGAGGNCCCGCCCNGGAAGCGAANGCAGAGCGNGTGGGCAGGGGGATNANGCCGTGATNTATCTGGACAACGCCGCTACCACCCGCCCTAAGCCNCCGGCGGTGGTCCGGGCGGTTATGGAGGCCATGGACAGCTTTGGCAACAGNGGCCGGGGGGCCCNNGGGGNCGCTNTGGCGGCNTNCCGCGGNGTNTACNGCGTGCGNCGGCGGATTGCGGCCCTGTTCGGGTGCCCCAGGCCGGACCATGTGGTGTTTACCCAGAACTCCACCATGGCCCTGAATATGGCCGTCAGCGGCCTATTGNGNCCCGGCGATCACGTGATTTCCACGGANTGGGAACACAATTCCGTCCTCCGGCCCCTGTACCGCCTCCAAAGCCAGGGGGCGGCGGTGGATTNNATCCCCGCNGACAGCCGGGGNNGGNTGGATGTTGCCGCNTTCCGCCGCTTTCTCCGGCCCGACACCCGCGCGGTGGTCTGCACCCATGCTTCCAATNTGACGGGGGACATGGTGGATATCGGCTGGGTNGGCCAATTCTGCGCCGAAAACGGNCTNCTNTTCATCCTGGACGCNTCCCAGACNGCGGGAATGTTCCCCATCGACATGGCCGCTCAGCATATCGACGTGGTGTGCTTCACCGGACACAAGAGCCTCTTGGGCCCCCAGGGCACCGGAGGACTCTGCCTCCGGGANGGGCTGGAGGTGCGGCNCTTCGCCGTGGGCGGCACAGGCGTCCAGAGCTTTTCCCCCACCCAGCCGGAGGAGTACCCCACCCGNTTGGAGGCGGGGACGCTCAACAGNCACGGNCTTGCGGGCCTGGGGGCGGCGCTGGNATANCTGGAGGAGCNCGGCCCCGCNATCCGGGAGCGGGAGGACCGCCTTNCCCGGCAGTTTTATGANGCCGTNCGGGATNTCCCCGGCGTTACNGTTTACGGGGACTTNTCCGCCCCTCAGCGGGCNCCNGTGGTGGCGCTGAACATCNGGGACTGGGANTCCGCNGAGGTCTCNGACCGCTTGGCGGAGNATTTTCAGATTGCCACCCGNCCCGGCGCCCACTGNGCNCCCCGGTTNCACCGGGCNCTGGGCACCACGGACCAGGGGGCCGTCCGGTTCTCCTGGGGCTGGGCCAACACGGAGGANGAGACCCAGGCCGCGGCGGAGGCNGTGGCCCTTCTGGCGGCGGAGNCGTNAAGTGAGCGNNTGGAAAGGGGAGANTGCTTATGGCGGCAAACTGCGNCGAGTGCGTCCACTATGATTATGACGAGGAGACGGAGACCTTCTTCTGCGGCGTGGATCTNGACGAGGACGAAATGGAGCGTTTCCTCCGGGGAACCAACGACGGCTGTCCNTTTTACCGGAGGGGAGACGATTACAGTACGGCCCGAAGGCAGTAAAANAGGGANNCCCCGCCGGAGCNCAGCGCANCGGGTCCGGNGGGGAAAGGAGGAGGGAACAGAGCAAGCGGAATTTTCGGCGTCAGCCGGAAATGGTCAGCCGGAAATGGAGTGGCGGAGTTCTCGACGGCGCATGATTACAGCACAGCGCGGCGGCAGTAGTGAACCCNGTGGATNAGGAAGGATTGATACGATGGAATTNGTAGATTTATACGATGAAAACCGCGTTCCCTTGGGGAAAACCACGGAGCGCCACGCCCCTAAGTNACCCGGCGAGTACCGNATGGTAGTCCACGTCTGCCTGTTCGACAGCGCGGGGCNGCTGCTGATCCAGCGGCGGACNCCTAACAAGACCATCTGGCCGGACCGCTGGGACGTGTCCGTGGGCGGCGGCGTGGACGCGGGGGAGACCAGCCGTCAGGCGGCGGAGCGGGAGTTTTTGGAGGAGCTNGGCTTCCCCNTGGACCTGTCCGGACTCCGCCCGTCGTTGACGGTGAATTTTCCCGAGGGCTTTGANGATTTTTANATCCTCACNCAGGATATCCCGGNGGAAGAACTGACTCTGCGGCCNGACGAGGTNGCGGAGGTTCGCTGGGTAANCCTGCCGGAAGTGGAGGCCATGGTGCGGGACGGCAGNTTCATCCCCTATCCGGAGGGCTTCCTGGCNTTCCTCTTCGCCATACGGACCCAGTTTGGGTTTCCCACGAAATAAGTGTTAGAAATGAGGAGTTTTTACGTTCCGGCATGGNCGAAACGCAAAAAACTCCTCATATATTATCCCTCGATCTCCAGCATGTGCATCATGGACACTTCGTAGGCAATGCGCTCCTCCGTGCCCTGGTCGGTGGTTTTATGGTATGTACGGCTCTGGACCCGGCCCTCCAGGGCCAAGGGGTCCCCCACCTGAAGCCGTCCCGCCCGGACGGCCAGCTGTCCCCAGGCGATGACTGGCAGGTAGTCCGCCCGGCCATACCGCCTGGGGGAGGCCAGCATCAGGTCACAGATGCTGCGGCCCAGGGGCGTGCGGCGGAAGATGGGCGGTTTACATAACGTTCCGGATAGGAAAATCTGATTCACCGTCTCGTCCTGGCCGGGGGTGATGTCCTGGGCGTAGACCGTCAGCACCAGGCGGCTTCCCACGCCGCTGCGGTTGTTGAAGGATCGAAGCTGGCCCTGGATGCGGATGGTCTCCCCGGTATTGATCAGGGGGAGCATATTCTCCGGCAGAAGGATGGGCAGAATGTCCACCTGCCCGGACAGGCGGGGGACTTGCAGGGGAAAGCGGTAAAAGCGGGTGCCGTGGTTTTCGTGGGACAGGGCGGGAATTTCCAGGATCAGTCCCTCCAG
>JAAVHG010000001.1 GCA_014799855.1 Oscillibacter sp. | reverse complement strand
GCCTGGGCTGGGACGCTCAGCTCATCATTTACGCCGGGAAAGAGCTGCTGGTGACCGCCAGAAGCTCAACAAGCTGGGAGGCACCGAGTGGACCAAGCAGAAGACCCGGGCCAAAAAGGCCGCCAAGGATCTGGCCAAGGGCCTCACCGCNCTNTACGCNGAGCGNCAGCGCCGCCCCGGCTNNGCCTTCTCCCCNGACTCCCCCTGGCAGCGGGAGTTTGAGGAGGCCTTCCCCTACGCGGAGACGGAGGATCAGCTTCGGGCCATNGAGGAGATCAAGCGGGACATGGAAAAATCCCGGCCTATGGACCGCCTTCTCTGCGGCGACGTAGGCTACGGCAAGACGGAGGTGGCCCTCCGGGCGGTNATGAAGTGCGTNNTGGACGGCAAGCAGGCNGCNATNCTGGTGCCCACCACCGTCCTGGCCCAGCAGCACTACGCCACGGCCAGCGGCCGCTTCAAGGATTTTCCCGTGAAAATCGCCGTCCTCTCCCGCTTCACCCCCGCCAANGAGGCCAAGCGGATTTTGGAACAGACCCGGACCGGCGGCGTGGANCTNCTCATCGGCACNCACAAGCTGCTGCAAAAGGGNATGGANTTCAAGGATNTGGGCCTCCTCATNATCGACGAGGAGCAGCGCTTCGGCGTGACCCACAAGGANCGGCTCAAGGAGATGAGCCGTCAGGTGGACGTTCTGACCCTCTCCGCCACGCCCATTCCCCGGACGCTGAANATGGCCCTGTCGGGNCTGCGGGACATGTCCTCCATCGAGGAGCCCCCGGCGGGACGGCAGCCGGTCCAGACCTATGTGCTGGAACANGACTGGGCCATTTTAGANGACGCTATGCGGAAGGAGCTGAGCCGGGGCGGGCAGATCTACTACCTCCANAACCGGGTGGAGACTATCGACCTGACCGCCTCCCGCATCCAGAAAATGCTGGGGCCGGAGGCCCGCGTAGTCACCGGACACGGCAAAATGACGGAGCAGGAGNTNTCCGCNGTNATGCAGGCCATGGTGGAGGGGGAAGCGGATATCTTAGTCTGCACCACCATCATCGAAACNGGCATCGACATCCCCAACGTCAACACCCTGATCATCGANGANGCCGACAAGATGGGNCTGGCCCAGCTCCACCAGATCCGGGGCCGNATTGGCCGCAGCTCCCGCCGGGCCTACGCCTACCTGACCTTCCGAAAGGGNAAGATTTTGCAGGAGATCGCCGCCAAGCGCCTCTCNGCNATCCGGGAGTACGTGGAATTCGGCTCCGGNTTCAAAATCGCCATGCGGGACCTNGAAATCCGGGGAGCCGGGAACCTCCTGGGNCCGGAGCAGTCNGGCTATCTCATGAGCGTGGGGTACGATATGTACCTAAAGCTNTTGGAGGAGGCGGTTTTNGAGGAGCGGGGCGAAAGCCGNCCTGTGGAAACCGAGTGCGCGGCGGATCTCACCGTCAGCGCCAACATCCCCGACTGGTANGTCCCCTCNCCGGANCANCGGATGGACCTCTACCGCCGCATNGCCGCCATACGGGACNACGACGGGGCCTCCGACCTGCTGGACGAGCTGCTGGACCGCTACGGCGAGGCCCCCAAGTCGGTGCTGGCCCTGCTGGACGTGGCCCTGCTCCGGGCGGCGGCGGCCAAGGCCNGNGTNTCCGACGTGTCCCAGAAGGGCTCCACCCTGCGGCTCCAGCTGGCGGTGTTCCGGCCGGAGGCGGTGGTGGCCGTCTGCGGCCAGGCCAAGTACAAAAACCGCCTGGCTATCGCCGCGGGAGACATTCCCGCCATTCAATTGAAGCTCCGGCCCGGCAGCGACCCGCTGGAATCCGCCATGGAGCTGGTGGAGGATCTGCGGCTGGCCGTGGAAGACGCGGACCGGGAAAACGGCTGACCCTCCCACCATATATAAAGAAGCGTCCCTTCCGCTGTCCGGCGGAGGGGGCGTTTTTTTCGCCGTCCGGCCTCTTTTCAGTCATGGAGCGGCGGTTTCCCTCATATACATAAAAGGACGAGCATATTCGTGCGGTTAGAGGGGGATGATGGATATGAAGAGGCGGATATTTGCCCTGTGGCTGGCGCTGTGTCTGCCCCTGGCCGGCTGCGGCATCCGGGAGAAGGAGGACCAGGAGGGGGTTCTGGAGCGGGCCTCCGGCCTTGCGGGGGACAGCGTGCTGCTGACGGTGGATGGCCGGGAGGTGGAGGCGTGGCAGTATCTCTATTGGCTGGCTTTTACCTGTGACCAGCTGCAAGAGCGGTACGACAGCGTGGGCCTGGATCTGGAATGGGCCGCTCCGGTAGAGGGGGGCACCCTGGCGGACTACGTGAAGGATCAGGCTCTGGCGGACGCGGCGCTGTACGCGGTGGTGGAAAACTGGGCGGAGAAATACGGCGTGGCGGTATCGGAGGAGGACCAGACGGCCCTGGCGGAGGCCTGGGCGGAAAAGGCGGAGGCCAAGGGCGGCGAGGAGGCCTATCTGGCCCTGCTGAAAAACCAGGGGCTGAACCGGACGCGGGCGGAAAAGCTGTCCCAGGTGGGACAGCTCTATGGGAAGCTCTACGAGCTTTGCGGCGCGGCGGACGGGCCTCTGACCCCGGACCCGGAAGCCCTGGCGGACTTCGCGGCGGACCAGGGGCGGCTGACGGTGGACCGCCTGCTGGTGCCCATCGGCGGGGACCGGGAGGCGGCCCAGGCCACGGCGGCGTCCCTCTTCGCCCGGCTCAACGAATCCTCTGACAAGGCGGAGGCCTTTCCCTCCCTTGCGGCGGAAGGGGTGGAGCATTTCGGCCCCCGGACGCTCCTGCCGGGGGAGGGCGTCATGGACCCGGTTTTGGAGGAGGCGGCCGCCGCTCTCACGCCGGGCCAGTGCTCCGGGATCTTGGAGTCGGAGGAGGGGTTTTCCATTCTCCTGCGCCGGGAGACGGACCCGGAGTCCGCCCTGGGGGACTATTTTGACCATCTTTTGGAGGAAGCCGCCAAAAACGCGGCGGTGGAAACCACGGAGGCCTATCAGGCCCTGGACGCGGCGGCGTTTGCCGGAGCCCTGGCGGAGGCTAGAGAGGCCGTACAGCGGGAAGGGGAGTGAACTTGCCCGCGCTTTCGATGCTGCTTCCCTAGACCTTTGGAATGGCCTGACCATTACCCGCAAGGGGCACGCCGCATCCCTAAGCGGCAAAGCCGCCAAGGGCTGCGCGGAAGGTCAGGCCCCACAAGGGGAGCTTTCAACCTCTACCAATAGACAGGAGCATTTCGCTTACCCGCCAGGGGCGCTGCCTCCCTGGCTCCGGGGCGGGCAGAGACTCCTTCGACATCACGGGAACTGCGAACAAGGCACCCTCTGTCCCGCACGGACAGCAGACCGTAAGCGGGCAGAGACTTTTCCGGACACGCCAAGGNTGGACGNGCCTAAAAATCGTCAGGTTGACGAAAATCGGCGGCGCGTTGTCAAAGATTTAACAAAATTTTCCNCTCNGACTCAGGTTTTCATTGACGCGGCGGGGAAAAACTNTTATAATGGGACAGGCAAGAGGGAATCGGATTCTTTATTGTTAAAAATTCGACAATATACCCCTTCCTCAATTTCCCGTATCCAAGGCGGCCGGAACCGCCAAATATTTTATCATTTATGGAGGAACATCATGAAAGATCTTTATGTCGTGAACTGCTGCCGTANTGCCATCGGCTCTTTTGGCGGCTCCCTGAAGGATACCCCCGCCGCCGATCTGGGCGCGGTCGTGGTAAAGGAAGCCCTGAACCGGGCCGGTGTNAAGCCGGAGCAGGTTGACGAGCTCATGTTCGGCTGCATCCTCACCGCCGCCCAGGGCCAGAACGTGGCCCGCCAGGTGGCGATCAAGGCCGGCATTCCCTTTGGCATCCCCGCCTACACCGTGGGCATGGTCTGCGGCTCCGGCATGAAGTCCGTTATCGAGGGCGCCCGCGCCATCCTGGCCGGCGACGCCAACGTGGTCGTCTNCGNCNNCACCGAGAACATGAGCGCCGCTCCCTNCGCCCTCCNNGNNTGNNCGCTGGGGCGCCCGCATGGGCGACAAGAAGNTNGTNGACACCATGATCAAGGACGGCCTGTGGGACGCTTACAACAACTANCACATGGGCACCACCGCCGAGAACATCTGCGACGTGTGGGGCATCACCCGCGAGGAGCTGGANGCGTTCGGCGTGGCTTCCCAGCAGAAGACCGAGGCCGCCCAGAAGGCCGGCAAGTTCGACGACGAGATCGTCCCNGTGATGGTCAAGAAGAAGAAGGAAATGGTGGAGTTCAAGGTGGACGAGTTCCCCCGNGCCGGCGCTTCCATGGAGGGCATGGCNAAGCTCCGCGGCGCGTTCCCCGTGGGTCCCGAGGGCGTGGAGGACGAGATCGTCCACACCTTCGAGCTGACCGGCGTTCACGANGCTGATACCAAGAAGCATGTCCAGCGCGTCACCGCCGGCCAGGCTTCCGGCATCAACGACGGCGCGGCCGCCATCGTCCTGGCCTCCGCCGAGGCCGTGGAGAANTACGGCCTGAAGCCCATGGCCAAGCTGATCGGCTGGGGCCAGGGCGGCGTCGATCCCAAGATCATGGGCGTNGGCCCCGTGCCCGCCTCCCGCGCCGCTATGGCTAAGGCCGGCGTGACCATCGAGGACATCGATCTGGTTGAGGCCAACGAGGCCTTTGCCGCCCAGTCCATCGCCGTGGCCCGCGAGCTGGGCTTCGACATGGATAAGGTCAACGNCAACGGCGGCGCNATCGCNCTGGGCCACCCCGTGGGCGCTTCCGGCGCGCGCATCATCGTCACCCTGATCCACGAGCTGGCGAAGCGGCCCGACGCCAAGAAGGGCCTGGCTACCCTCTGCATCGGCGGCGGCATGGGCACCGCTGTTGTGGTGGAGAAGTGCTGAAATCCGGAAAAACAGAGCCGTGAAGAGGCGGTTTAGCCTTTGACGGATGCTGAATTTCAAAACCCCCGGTCCTTTTGGGCCGGGGGTTTTTCCCTGCCGCCGGATATGGTTCACCGGGTTTCGCAGGCGTAAACTCTCCTTTACTTGATTCCATATGGTTTGTCAAACGGGAATTTTGGAAAGTGAAAGGGCGGAAGCTCTCTTTCCGCAGTTCGGGCTTGTTTGATACATGGCGGAATGCCCGGCGGCGCGGGATTTTTCGCCAATCAAGGCGATTTGGCGCGGCCATACTTTGGCCCCGCGTCAACCGCGAGGCCTGCCGGGGCCGGTTCCACCGGGCCGGGGCCGTGTATGGCAAGGAACATCAATGCGGAGCGGGGGGAAAACAGCCGCCGATTGGGCAGAGGCTATCACAAATGGCCGACACTCTTGGCAGAGTGTCGGCCATTACTTTTCACACAACCGGCCACCGCCGGCAAGCGGATTTGTTTTTCCACATCATCATAAAAACGCAGTCGAAAAAGATAAACTGCGCTCCGGCACGGTTGAGGGCTGAACGCGTCTTCTGATTCTCCCCGGCGGCTTCGCCTCCGGCAGGGGCCTTGTTTTCACCGCGGCTCCTTGCCGGAGGGGCTGGGAAGCTTCACCTCCGGCATCAGCTCCTGATCGATAATCCGCAGCATCTCTTCCAGCTTGGCGCACTCCTGAGGGGTGAAGCGCTGGACAATCCGGTCCATCACCTGCCCCATGTAAACCGTGCTGATATTGTAATAGTCAATATATTTCTGCGTCACTTCCAGATAGTATTCCCTCCGGTCCCGCTGGGACTGGACCTTGCGGAGATACCCCTTTTCCACAAGACTGTTGACCTTGTACGCCGCGTTGGGCGTGGAAATGCACATGAAGGCGGCGAACTCCGCCACCGTGGGGCGGCCCAGAGCCTGGATGCTCTCCATGGAGAAGGTCTCCATGGTGGTCAGGCTGGCCTCCCGGGACTGGAGCCGCTGGAAAATCTCCTGGTAAAAATGCAGCTTGAATTTCATATAGACGTTGAAAAAAGCCTCTTTCAGCATGGCAAAACACCTCTTTTTTCCCCACGGGCAGTATACCAGCTTTTGGGGAAAAAGGCAAGGCGCTATTTCCCCTGCACGGCAAAGGTCAGCTCCGCCGTACAGACCACCCGGCCGTCCACCCGGGCAGTGCAGGCCCCCATGCCCACGGGGCCCCGCCGCCGGGTCAGCACGCATTCCATGTCCAGCACGTCCCCGGGGACCACCTTCTGCTTGAAATGGGCGTTTTTCACCCCGCCGAAGAGAACCAGCTTCCCCTGGTCCTCCGGCTGTGTCAGGATAGCCACCGCGCCCACCTGGGCCATGGCCTCCAGAATCAGCACGCCGGGCATGACGTGCGCCTGGGGAAAGTGGCCGCAGAACAACTGCTCGTTGACGCTGACGCACTTCACCCCCCTGGCCCGCACGCCCGGCTCGCACTCGTCGATGCGGTCCACCAGGGCGAAGGGATAGCGGTGGGGCAGAATTTCCGCGATTTGGTTGGAATTCAGCTTCATGGACGGCCCTCCCAGCGTTTCAGCAGAATACAGGCGTTATGCCCGCCGAACCCCAGGGAGTTGGACAGGGCACAGCGGAGAGGGACCTCCCGGCCCGTGTTGGGCACCACGTCCAGATCACAGGCCCCGTCGGGCTCCCGGTAGTTGATGGTGGGCGGGGCGAAGCCGTCCCGCAGGGCCAGGGCGGTGAACACCGCCTCCACGGCTCCGGCGGCTCCCAGCATGTGCCCGGTCATGGATTTGGTGGAGCTGACCAGCAGGCGCGCGGCATGGGGGCCGAACACGGTCTTGATGGCGGCGGTCTCCCCCGCGTCGTTCAGGGGGGTGGAGGTGCCGTGGGCGTTGATGTAGTCCACCTCCCCCGGGGACACGCCGCCGTCCGCCAGCGCCCAGGCCATGGCCTTGGCCCCGCCGCTGCCGTCGGGCCGGGGAGCGGTCATGTGGTACGCGTCGCAGGACGCGCCGTAGCCCGCGATCTCGGCGTGGATCTTGGCCCCGCGGGCCAGGGCGTGGTCCAGCTCTTCCAGCAGGAGGATGCCCGCGCCCTCGCCCATGACGAAGCCGCTCCGCTCCTTGTCGAAGGGGATGGAGGCGCGGCCGGGGTCCGCCGACTGGCTCAGGGCCTTCATGGAGGTGAAGCCGCCCACCGACAGGGGGGTGATGCTGGCCTCCGTGCCGCCGCAGAGCATGACCTCGGCGTAGCCGTCCCGGACATAGCGAAACGCGTCGCCCACGGCGTTGGTGCCTCCGGCGCAGGCGGTGACGGGACAGGAGCACATGCCTTGAAATCCGGCGTGGATGGCGATTTGGCCCGCGGCCATGTTGCTGATGGCCGTGGGGATATAGAAGGGGGACACCCGGTCCCAGCCCCGGTCCGCGCCTTTGAGGCACTCGGCCTCGGTGATAGCCTGCCCGCCGATGCCGCTGGAGACGATCACGCCGCAGCGGTCCGGGTTGTCGGGGGCAAAGCCGCCGTCCGCCAGGGCCTCCCGGGCCGCCGCCAGGGCGAACTGGGTGAAGCGGCCCATGTGCTTGGCCTCCATGGGGCTGAAATACCGCGCGGGGTCAAACCCCTTCACCTCCGCTGCCAGGGTGACCTTTTTCCCGGAAGCGTCGAACTGGGTAATGGGACCAATGCCGCACACGCCGTCCCGGGCGGCCCGCCAGCTCTCCGGGACGCTGAGGCCCAGGGGAGTCACGGCCCCCATACCGGTGATAACCACTCTTCGTTTGCCCATAAGCTCCTCCTTATACTAATTCTCGATAAAACGATTGAATCGTTTTATCGGGCCGCATTCTGCGGCCCGGCGGCATTTGCCGCCGAGAATGTCGTCAATACTTTTCCTGCCCGCCGAAGGCGGGGCGGCGTGTCACGCCGCTATAAAAACTTTTTAAAGTTTTTTATAGTCAGCGCAGTTGAAAAGAATCCAACAGGATTCTTTTCAATGAAACGCCGCAATGCGGCGTTTCAAACCGCATCCGCGGTTTTCTGCGCTCGACTTCATAGGAACCGCGCGTGCGCTTTGCGCACCGACGGACCCTTGGGTCCGTCGGTTGAAAAGGAGTCATGGCTCCTTTTCAACTGCGGTGACTATATCAGGAAATAGTATTACATTGCCATGCCGCCGTCCACGCAAAGGACCTGCCCGGTGATATAGCCCGATTCGTCCCCGGCCAGAAAGACCGCGGCCCGGGCCACGTCCTCCNCCGCGCCCATCCGTCCCANGGGGATGGAGGCCAGGGCGGCGGCGCGGGCCTTTTCCGGCATGGCGGCGGTCATATCCGTGTGGATGAATCCCGGCGCGATGGCGTTGACGGTGATGTTTCTCCCCGCCAGCTCCTTGGCGGCGGACTTGGTGAGGCCGACGATTCCGGCCTTNCTGGCGGCGTAGCTGGCCTGTCCGGCGTTNCCCCGCAGTCCNACCACGGAGCTGAGGTTGACAATCCNGCCATACCGCTGTTTCAGCATGGGCCGGGCGGCGGNCTTCATGCAGAGGAACGTCCCCTTGAGGTTGGCGGCGATGACCGCGTCGAAGTCCTCCTCNTTCATGCTCATCAACAGGCCGTCCCGGGTGATTCCGGCGTTGTTGACCAGAATNTCNATCCGGCCAAAGGCCTCCNGGGCGGCGCGGATCANCNGATCCGCCTCCTGGGCCTGGGACACGTCGCACCGNACCGCCAGGGCCTTGACTCCCAGNGCCTCACAGTCGGCGGCNGTCTCNTGGGCCGCCGCTTCGCTTCCGGCGTAACAGAGNGTCACATTGGCCCCGTTTTTTGCCAGTTCCAGGCATACGGNCCTGCCGATTCCCCGGCTTCCGCCGGTGACNACGGCGGATTTTCCCTGTAAATTCATGGTGNTCTCTCCTTTTCCAGCGCCGCCAGCCACTCCGGCAGGCTNTCCACATCCTCCACGGTCTCCACGGCGCGNATGGGCAGATCCGGCNCNGTCTTGCGGACAAAGCCGNTGAGGGCCTTTCCCGGCCCGATTTCCACCAGNGCGTCCGCCCCCAGATCCGCCATGGCCNGGATGCTGTCCTCCATATACACGCTGCTCTGCACCTGCCGCACCAGCAGCTCCGGGATGGACGCGTNCCCGGTCCGGGGTCCGCCCAGGCAGTTGAAGATCACCGGAATCCGGGGCTGGCCGAAGTGGATGGATGGAAAATACGTTTCCAGCTCCCGCCCCGCCGGGGCCATCAGGGGCGTGTGNAANGGTCCGCTGACCTTCAGGGGAAGNCACCGTTTGGCCCCNTTCTCCTTTGCCAGCGCCGCGGCCTTCTCTACCGCCGCCCGTTCGCCGCCGATGACCAGCTGGCCGGGGCAGTTGTAGTTGGCGATCACCGCCGTCCCNAGGCCGGAGGCCTCCCGGCACGCCTCCTNTAAAGCGGNCCGGTCCAGGCCCAGGACGGCGATCATGGCGGTTTCNACGCCCTCCGCNGCCCGTTCCATGGCCTGCCCCCGAAAGGCGGTGACGCGGATCAGGGTCNGCGCGTCAAANACTCCGGCGGCGTGGAGGGCGGAATACTCGCCCAGGCTCAGNCCCGCCGCCATGGCGGGGNCCACGCCCCTCTCCCGCAGAACCGCCGTCAGTCCNGCGGCGAACGCCGCCATGCAGGGCTGGGTGTACCGCGTCTCGTTCAGNAGAGCGCGGCTGTNCCGGAAGGANACCTCCTTCAAATCAAAATCCACCTCCGCGCNGTCCAAAACGGCCCGGAAAGCGGGGTATGCTTCGTATAAATCCGCACCCATGCCGGGGTGCTGGCTGCCCTGCCCGGCGTATAGAAACCCCAGTTTCATNGGGCGTTCCTCCATTCTCGTACAATCTGGCTGATTTGTTCCTCCACTGTGGACATACGATTGATACTTCCGGCGTTGGCCCCGCAGAAAAACAGGCCCTTNTCCCAGTCCCCCCGCNCCGCCGCCATCAGCGCGCCGGAGATGCAGTAGGGGGCTTTCGCCGGGTCGCAGGGGGTCAGGCACCGCCAGCACCGTCCGGGCCGGGGTTCCGCCCCCTCCCGGACGCGGCGGATCAGGGGGCTGTCCAGGGCCCGNCCCGGCATACCCACCGGGCTTTGCACAATGGTGATGTCCCCCTCCGAGGCCCGGATCAGGGCCTCCTTATAGCCGGGGCTGGCGTCGCACTCCTCCGTGGCGATGAACCGGGTGGCGAACTGCGCCCCGGCGGCTCCCGCCGCCATATACCGGGCCATTTCGCCGCCGTCCTTCACCCCTCCGGCCACAAAGACCGGGATATCCCGGCCGTACTTCTCCCGAAAGGGGGCCAGGGCCTCCAAAACCTCCGCCAGCAGATCCCCCAGGGGCCGGGGCCGTCCCTCCTGGGCCTGGCGGGCCTCCTCCGGCGTGAAGCCCAGATGGCCGCCGGCAAGGGGACCCTCCAAAATCATAAAATCCGGAATCCGGCCGCTCCGCTTTTCCCACAGGCGGCACAGCAGAGACGCGGCCCGCCCGCCGCTGACAATGGGAGCCAGGGCGGCGGTGCTCTCCGGAACCTGAGCCGCCAGCTCCGGCAGGTTTTTCGGCAGGCCCGCCCCGCAGACGACAGCGTCCGCCCCGGCCCGCAGAGCCGTCAGCACGCTTTCGGCGTACTGTCTGGCGGCTACCATGACGTTGACGGCCACCAGCCCCGCGCCGCCCGCCAGCTCTTTGGCGCGGCGGACCTGCCGGTCCAGGGCCCGGAGGTTGGCTCCGCAGGGGTCCCGGTCAAAATCCGGCTCCTGATAGCCGCACATGGCGGCGGAGATGGTGCCCATGCCTCCCTGCGCGGCTACCGCGCCCGCCAGACGGTCCAGGCTGACGCCGATGCCCATGCCTCCCTGGACGATGGGGAGCGGGAGAACCCTGCCGCCCAGCTTCACCGCCATTCCTGGTTGGCCGCCTCCAAAACGGCCAGTCCCTGTTCCCAGAGGTCCCGCAGAATGTCCCGGACGGGCCGGATCTCCCGCAGCATCCCGGCCACCTGGCCGCACATGACGCTTCCGGTGTCCATATCGCCCTCCAAAACCGCCCGGCGGAGGCCGCCCAGGGTCATTTTTTCCAGCTCTTCCAGAGTCGCGCCCCGCTTTTCCAGGGCCAGGTATTCCCGGGTCATCTTGTTTTTCAGCACCCGCACCGGACCGCCGATGGACCGCCCGGTAACCACGGTGTCGGAGTCCTTGGCCTTCAGCAGGGCCTGCTTGTAGCTGTCGTGAATGGGGCACTCCCGGCTGACCAGGAGACAGGTGCCAATCTGCACGCCGCAGGCTCCCAGAGCCAGCGCCGCCGCCATCTGCCGCCCGTCGGCGATGCCCCCGGCGGCAATGACCGGGAGATTCACCGCGTCGATCACCTGGGGCACCAGGGCCATGGTGGTCATCTCTCCCACGTGTCCGCCGGACTCGGTGCCCTCGGCGATAATGGCGTCAACACCCGTCCGTTCCAGGCGCCTTGCCAGAACGGCGGCGGCTACCACCGGGATCACCTTGATCCCCGCCTCCTTCCAGGGGCGGATATAGGGACCGGGGTTGCCCGCTCCGGTGGTGACCACGGGGACCCGCTCCTCGGTGATGATCTGGGCCAGCTCCTTGGCAATGGGGCTTAACAGCATGAGATTCACGCCGAAGGGGCGGTCCGTCCGCTCCCGGCAGAGGCGGATCTCCTCCCGCAGCTGGCCGGGTTCCCGCATGGCGCCTGTGGCGATAACGCCCAGGGCTCCGGCGTTGGAACAGGCGGCGGCGAAGGCCCCTCCGGCGATATTGGCCATGCCGCCCTGAATAATGGGGTATTCGGTCCCCAGAATTTCGTTGAGCTTTTTCACAATGTACTCCTTATTACGCAAAATCACGCAAACTCCACGAGGCATCCGCCCCAGGTCAGTCCGCCGCCGAAGCCCACCAGCAGGGCGCGGCTTCCGCTTCGCAGGCTCCCGTCCTCCTCCAGCTCGCTGAGGAGAATCGGGATGCTGGCGGCGGAGGTGTTGCCGAAGCGCTGGATGTTTTTGCGGTATTTTTCCGGTGGAATGTGGTATTTGCTGGCCGCCAGATCGATGATCCGGGCGTTGGCCTGGTGGAAGACGAAGAAGTCCACCTCCTCCGCCGTTATGCCCTGGCGGGCCAGAACCTGGTCAATGCACCAGGGGGCGGCTTCCAGAGCGAATTTGAACACCCGCCGCCCTTCCATGGACAGATGCCCGTCTCTGGCGGGACAGCGCAGAACCTCGCCGTTTCCGGCGCAGCCCAGTACCGCGCCGATGGAGGGCCATTCCGCCCGCCACTCCACCACCGCCGCCCCGGCTCCGTCGCCGAAGAGGATGCAGGTGCCCCGGTCGGACCAATCCAGCAGGCGGCTGATCAAATCCGCCCCCACCACCAGGCCGAATTTCCCCGGCGCGGCGGCAAGCAGGCACTCCGCCGTGTGCAGGGCGTAGAGAAACCCGGTGCAGGCGGCGTTCAGATCAAAGCAGAGGGTATCGTGGGACAGCCCAAGGGTTTTTTGCAGAGTACAGGCGGCGCTGGGGACCAAAGTGTCCGGCGTGACGGTGGCCACGATGCACACCCCGATATCCTCCGGGGAGATTCCGGCCCGCTCCATGGCTCCCCGCGCGGCGGCGGCGGAGAGTTCGGCGTGGGTTTCCCCGGCGCAGATCCGCCGCTCCTGGATGCCGGTCCGGCTGAAAATCCATTGGCCGTCGGTGTCCACCCGCTGGGCCAGCTGGCCGTTGGTCAGAACGCCCCGCGGCAGGCCGCGGCCTGTACCCCTGATTTTCACGCCGCTCATAGCTCCTCCTTCTTGGGGGCGGAGGCCCCCATGCGCCTGAATTTTTGATACCGCCCGCTGGGCAGGGATTTTTCCCTGGACAGCTGGGCCAGATGGCGGCTGATGGCCTCGTCCACCTGCCGCATGGTAATGGCCGGGGCCAGATGGGCCCCGCCGCCGGGTTCCAGGATCATCTCGTCGATGACCCCCAGGGCCTTTAAATCCGCCGCTGTCAGCCGCATCANTTCGCTGGCCTCNGCGCTTCTNGCCGGGTCCTTCCAGAGAATGGAGGCGAAGCCNTCGGGGGAGAGAATGGCGTAAACGGCGTTTTCCAGCATCAGCACCCGGTCCGCCAGGGCCAGGGCCAGCGCGCCGCCGCTGTTGCCCTCTCCGGTGATCACGGTGATAATGGGCACGGTCAGGCGGCTCATCTCCATCAGATTCCGGGCNATAGCCTCCCCCTGGCCCCGNTCCTCCGCCTCCAANCCGGGGTAAGCGCCTCCGGTGTCCACGAAGGTGATGATGGGGCGGCGGAACTTCTCCGCCTGCTTCATGAGCCGGAGGGCCTTGCGGTAGCCCTCGGGGCCGGGCATCCCGAAGCGGCAGAGNAGGTTTTCCTCCAAATCCTTCCCCTTCCGGGTGCCGATGACGGTGACGGGGCGGCCGTGGTACAGGGCANCNCCGCCCAAAATGGCGGGGTCCTCCCCCATGAGGCGNTCCCCCCGCTGTTCAAAAAAATCCGTGAACAGCNCGGAGATATAGCCGGCGATATTGGGCCGCTTGGGATGGCGGGCAATGGCTACCCGCTCCGCGGCGGTCAGAGGCTCGTTCATGAGAGGCCTCCCTTCTCGTGGAGCCGCAGAAGCCGGGACAGGGTTTCCCGCATCTTGTCCCGGGGNACNACCGCGTCCACAAAGCCGTGCTCCATCTGAAACTCCGCCCGCTGNAAGCCCTCCGGCAGAGTCTCGCCGATGGTCTGCTGGATGACCCTGGGTCCGGCAAAGCCNATCANCGCCCCCGGCTCCGCCAGGATCACGTCTCCCAGGGAGGCAAAGCTGGCGGTGACGCCCCCGGTGGTGGGGTCGGTCAGGACGGAGATATACAGCAGTCCCCGCTGGTCAAACCGNCCCAGGGCGGCGCTGGTTTTCGCCATCTGCATCAGGGAGAGAATGCCCTCCTGCATCCTGGCCCCGCCGCTGGCNGAGAAGAGGATCANGGGCAGNCGGTTTTTCCAGGCGTACTCAATGGTCAGCGTCAGCTTTTCGCCGACGGCNGAGCTCATGGAGCCCAGGAAAAAGCGGCTGTCCAGCACGCCCGCCACACAGCGCCGCCCGTCGATGGTTCCCACNGCGGAAACCACGGCCTCGTTCAGCCCGGTTTTCCGCTGGGCGGCCTTCAGCTTTTCCTTNTAGCCGGGAAAGGAGANNGGGTCCCGGGGACCCAGNCGGGGAAACAGCTCCCGGAAGGACCCGTGGTCCAGGGTGACGCTCAGCCNGTAATAGGCCCCTATGGGGAAGTGGTATCCGCACAGGGGACAGACAAACTGCCGCTCCGCCACAGTCCGGTGGCTGCTGTCCTTCCCGCACCGGGGACAGGCGACGGCGCTGTCCGCCGGGACATAGTGCTCCCGGAGGGATTTCATGGCCAGCAGGCGGCTGCGGCGCTTGGCAAAGATGCTGTTCATGTGTCCTCTTCCTCACTTTCCGCCAGACGGCGGGAGAAATCCAAAAGCTCCGGCAGGTGGGCATCCAGGCAGTCCGTGGCATAGCCGCCCCGGACAAAGGACCCGTGGTGCATCAGCTGATAGCAGAGCTCCGCCGTGGTGGGGAAACCCTCCAGGGTAAATTCCTCCAGACACCGGCGCATTTTCCGAATGGCCTCCAGCCGGGTGGGGGCGTGGGCCATCACCTTGGCGGCCAGGGAGTCGTAATAGGGGGAGAGGACGCAGCCCCCGTACAGGTGGGTGTCCACCCGCACGCCGGGTCCGCCGGGCAGATGGAGAAAATCCACCTGTCCCGGACAGGGCTGAAAGCCCCTCTGGGGGTCCTCGGCGTTGATCCGGCACTCGATAGCGTGGCCGGAGAGGACGACGTCCTCCTGAGTGAACTCCAGCGGCAGGCCGGAGGCGATCCGCAGCTGCTGGCGCACCAGATCCACGCCGGAAACCAGCTCCGTAATGCCGTGCTCCACCTGCACGCGGGTGTTCATCTCCATAAAGTAAAAATGCCCGCCGTCCGGGTCCAGGAGAAATTCCACCGTTCCGGCGTTCTCGTAGCCCACGGCTTTGGCGGCCCGGACAGCGGCCTCCCCCATGGCACGGCGGAGCTCCGGCGGCAGACCCCAGGCGGGGGCCTCCTCCACCAGCTTCTGGCTCCGCCGCTGGAGGGAGCAGTCCCGGTCCCCCAGGTGGACCACATGGCCCATGCGGTCCGCCAGAATCTGCACCTCAATATGCCGAGGGTGCAGCACCAGCTTTTCCAAATACATCTCGTCGTCCCCGAAGCAGGCGCGGGCCTCGGCCTTGGCCTCCGCCAAAGCGGCGGATAGCTGCCGGGGGCTGTCACAGCGGCGGATGCCCCGCCCTCCGCCTCCGGCGGAGGCTTTCAGCATCACCGGGTAGCCCACCCGCTCCGCCTCCGCCAGCGCCTGGGCCTCGTCCGGAACGGGCCCGTCGGACCCCGGCGTCACCGGGACCCCGGCTCCGCGCATCAGCGTTCTGGCGGCGGATTTGGACCCGGCGCGGCGGATGACCTCTCCCGGCGGGCCGATGAAGGTCAGTCCGGCCTGGGCGCACGCGTCGGCGAAGTCCGGGTTTTCGGAGAGAAATCCGTAGCCGGGATGGACCCCGTCGCATCCGGAGGCCAGCGCCGCCGTCAGGAGGGCGGTTTGATTCAAATAGCTGTCCCCGGCCCTGGCAGGGCCGATACAGACGGACTGTTCTGCCAGATGCACATGGAGGGCGTCCCGGTCCGTCTCGGAATAGGCCGCAACGGCCTCCACGCCCGCCTCCCGGCAGGAGCGGAGAATCCGCAGGGCGATCTCCCCCCGGTTGGCAATCAACACCCGTTTCAGCATGGCGTATAGCGGAAGAGGGGATCGCCGAAGGCCGCCAGCTGGCCGTCCTTTTTCAGCGCCTCTTCAATCACGCAGTCACAGGGGGCGGGGACCTCGCTCATCATTTTCATGGCCTCAATCAGGCAGACCGTCTGGCCCTTGGACACCCGCGCGCCCGCTGTGACAAAGGGCGGCTGGTCCGGGGAGGGTCCGGCGTAAAAGGTGCCTACCAGGGGGGCGTCGATGGTCTTGGCCTCCTCCTTTTCCGCTGTCGGGGCCGGAGGGGCCGGGACGGCGGAAGGCGCGGGAACGGAAGCCGCCGGGACCCCGGTCCCCCGGTCCAGCTCCAGGGAAAACCCTGGCGTGGACAGCTTCAAGGCGCGAAGGCCGCTTTGCTCAAAGCGGTCCATCAGGGCAAAAAGTTCCGGATTGGTCATAGGCAGTTCTCCTGATCGTCAGATTCAAGGCCTGGGCCGGGAAATCAGGCCTGTTGGCTGTGGGCTTCCCAATAGGCCTTGATATCGCCTACGGTTTTCAGGGTGGGCAGGGCCTCGTCTTCCACGGTAACGCCAGTGGCCTCCTCAATGGCCATAGCCAGTTCCACCAGCATCAAGGAGTCCGCTCCCAGGTCCTCCACCAGCCGGGCGCTGTCCGCCGCGGCCTCCACGTCGCAGGTCAGGGTTTCGGCGATGACGCTCCGCACTTTTTCAAAATCCATGGTAATTCTCCTTATTGTCTTAAAAATTCATTTTGTTTAGCTAAAATATTTTAGCTAAATATCTTGAGCGTATTCTAACCGCTTGGATTCCGCTTGTCAAGGAAAATTTTGCCGAACCGGAAAAAGATTTTCGACAGGTTTATAGGGAATTCCGCCAAAGAAGGGCCCTTCGGCGCAAAAAAAGACACGCCCAGCGTGTCTTTTTACCCTGTCTGCCGCCGGACCAGCAGGTCCATAAAGGCCCGCATCTGGGGCGTGACGTATTTGTTGCGGTGGTAAACCAATTGGCTCCACACGGTGATTTCCGGGCATTCCGTGTCCAAAATCACCAGCTCTCCCTGGGCCAGATAGTCCCGGACCACGTAGTCCGGCAGGAAGGAAATGCCCCGGTTTTTCAGCAGGAACCGGGTAATCACCTCCGTGTTGCCAATCTCCAAAAAGGGATGCAGCTCCACCCCTCTGGCCGCCAGGGCCTGTTCCACGGCGTAGCGGTAGCTGATGCCCTTCTCCGTGAGGTAGAGGGGTTCTTGCAGCAGCCGCTCCAGGGAGATCCGCTTTTCTCCCGCCAGCGGCGAACGGGCGGAGGCCGCGAAATGGACCGGCTCCGGCCGTTCAAAGACCTTGACCCACTCGGGGAAGTAGACCTGTTCGTCCAAGAAATAGAGGAGGTCCACCTCGTTCTGCCGGAGCTTTTGGAACAGGTTGGACACCAGATCCGTCTGGACGCTGATCTCCACATGGGGACAGATCGCCTGGAACTCGTCAAACACCCCCGGCAGGATGCTGATGACAAAGGACTCGCTGGTCCCGATCCGCAGCGGCCCGGTGATCTCCTCCGGCTCCCGGCCGATGCCCTCCGCCTCCTGCAAAATGTGCAGCGCCTCCAGGGCGTAGGGCAGCAGCCGTTCTCCCGCCTGGGTCAGCTTCACCTGCCGTCCAATCCGCTCAAAGAGAAGGGTGTGGAGCTGCTCCTCCAGCTGCTTGATCTGCATCGTCACCGCCGACTGGGAGTAGCCCAGCTGCTCGGCGGCCTTGGAGAAATTCTGCACCTCCGCGATGCGGACGAAGGTGATCAGCGTTCGGATTTCCATAGCGTACCTTTCAAAAATTTTGAATGTATTCATAAAAACTATGAATTTTACTAATGGCTGGATTTATGGTAGCATAGGTGCCATAGAAAATCAAGCGACGGAGGTAAACTTTCATGAAGAACTTTACGCGGAGCCAAAACCGTGAAATTGCCGCCCTGGTGTCGGATTTCGCCGTCCGGGCAGCGGATTTGTATGACCATATGNCCGAAGCNCCCGTCTGCCNCCCCGAGGACGCCGGNCTNCTGGAAAAAATCCGGCGGCAGGAGATCCCCGCCGNNGGCCGGCCTCTGCGGGAGGTCTACGGNGAGATGCTGGAGGAAATCTACGCTTCCGCGCCNCTGGCCCAGCACCCCCGGAGCTTCGCCTGCGTGCCCTCCACCGCCTCNCTGCTGTCNTGGGCGGGAGACGTGATGACCAACGCCTTCAATCCCCANGACAGCTGCCGGGTCAACGCCCCCGCCGCCGCTNTGGTGGAGCGGAAGCTCATCCGCTGGATGTGCGGCCTGGCGGGCTATCCGGCGGANGGGGGCGGGCTCTTCGTCTCCGGCGGGTCCATCGCCAATATGACGGCCCTGACCGCCGCCCGGGACGCCAAGCTGACCNGGGNGGAGCGGAGCCGCGCGGTGGTTTACCTGTCCGGCCANACCCACGTGTCTGTCGCCAAGGGNCTGCATATCATCGGCTTTGACCGGAGCCAAATCCGCATCGTCCCCGCCGACAGCCGGTTCCGCATGGACATGGCCGCATTGGCCCAGGCGGTGGAGGAAGATCTTGCCGCCGGGAAGCGCCCCTTCGCCGTGGCGGCNTCNGCGGGCACTACCAATACCGGNAGCATCGACCCTCTGGCGGANATCGCCGNCCTGTGCCAACGGTATGGCATGTGGATGCACGTGGACGGNGCCTTCGGCGCGTCGGCNCTGCTGTCGGCGGAACAGAGGANGGCCTTCGCCGGCATTGAGCGCTCCGACAGCCTCAGCTGGGACGCNCACAAGTGGATGATGCAAACCTACGGGTGCAGTATGGTGCTGGTGCGGGACCAGTCCGCCCTGGCCCGGAGCTTCGCCGCCCATCCGGAGTATCTGGCGGANTCCCAGGCAGGGGGCGACGGCGTTGAATTCTGGGACCTGGGGCCGGAGCTGACCCGCCCCGCCCGGTGCCTGAANCTNTGGCTNACCCTCCAGACCCTGGGCACGGCGGCTATGGGNGAGATGATCGACCANGGCTGTGCTATGGCGGAGCTGGCGGAGGCGGAGATCCGGCGGCTTCCGGACTGGGAGATCGTGTCCCCCGCCCAGCTGGGGATTGTCAATTTCCGCTATGCCCCCGCCGGGTGTTCTCCNCAGGANCNGGATGAGCTGAACCGGAGGATCGCCCAGGAGATCACCTCCGGCGGCTACGCGCAGATCTTCACCACGGAGCTTCACGGCAGGAAGGTCCTGCGGATGTGCGCCATCAACCCCCGGACCACGGAGGAGGACATCCGGGAGACCGTCCGCCGTCTGGCCCGGAGTCTGGCTGTCCGCCGCCGGGCGTCGTAAAGGGTAAAATAACCATCCCCCGCCGGGGCGTTGAACCCCGGCGGGGGATTTGCTTTTGGGTGAATCTATGGAACTGCTGGCTTCGATANCACANNCGGCATAAACGGNACGCTTTAGATGAATCACAGNGGAGCGCNATGGAGACAACTTCCAGAGCGCTGCGGTCCTTGGTAAAGCGTTTATTCCCGTTTTACCAAGTGGCGGGAGATAGCATCCGGAGAGTATTTTTTCTGAANTGAATACGGATGCTGATACTGAGAATCTCAGTATTGACTCAACTTNCGTTAAAGTCCTCGAAAGCCCTGCCCTGTGTCCTTACAGCCTGTCCGCTCCCAAAAGATATTCTTTTACCGCGCTCCACTTCACCCCGGCCCTACCTGGTTGATTATTGCCATATACAAATGCTCCCCATAGCGTAGTTTGCAGAACTTCTCGCCTCTGCTTGCCTACTCTATGGGGAGCATATCNCCCAAGGGNAAANCGCGGTGATTGCCGGATTAAATTTTGATCAACTCATACTCCCGGGTTCCCAGCCCCAGCTTNTCCGCGTGCTCCAGGCACGTCTGCCAGTGGGTGTCNGGATGGACGGCGTGGAAATAGTCCTTGTCGCCGCAGTCGCAGCCGGGGTCCGTCAGAGCGGAGTTGGGAGCCGCCGGCTGGGCCAGCACCGCGTCGGCGCAGGCCTGGTCCAGAGCCACCGGNTCGAAGGAGGCGAACATCCCCACATCCGGNGCGATNGGCACGTCGTTCTCTCCGTGGCAGTCGCAGTTGGGGGAGATATCCAGCACCAGGGACACGTGGAAGCAGGGCCGACCGTCTACCACCGCCTTGGTGTACTCGGCAATCTTCTTGTTGAGAATGGCGGGNGCCTCGTCATAGAGGCANTGAATGGCGTCCTTGGGGCACACCGCCAGGCACCGGGCGCAGCCCACGCACTTGTCCGTGTCGATGGAGGCCTTGCCGCCGGGGCCGAACTGGGGCGCGCCGTGGGCGCANATCTTGGCGCAGGCCTTGCAGCCCACGCAGNGCTTNTNNNNGACAAAGGGCTTGCCGGAGTTGTGCTGCTCCATCTTCCCGGCCCGGGAGCCGCAGCCCATGCCGATATTTTTCANCGCCCCGCCCATGCCGGCCTGCTCGTGGCCCTTGAAGTGGTTGAGNCTGATGAACACGTCGGCGTCCATCACCGCGCGGCCGATTTTGGCCTCCTTCACGTACTCGCCGCCCTCTACGGGGACGGAAACCTCGTCGTTGCCCTTCAAGCCGTCGGCGATGAGNATGTGGCAGCCGGTGGAGTAGGGGGTGAAGCCGTTGACATAGGCGGATTCAATGTGGTCCAGAGCGTTTTTCCGCCCGCCCACATACAGGGTGTTGCAGTCCGTCAGGAAGGGCCTGCCGCCCTGGGATTTCACCAGATCCGCTACCGCCTTAGCCCAGTTGGGCCGGAGATAGGCCAGATTCCCCGGCTCGCCGAAGTGCATTTTGATGGCGACGTATTTGTCCTCCATGTCGATATCGCCGAACCCGGCGGTCATCATCAGGCGGGCCAGCTTCTGGGGCAGGTTCTCCCGCCAGCTGGGACAGCGGAAATCGGCAAAATAGACCTTTGCTTTTTCTCCCATCNTGTATCTCCTTTTCCTTNGTTTTCGTGTATTTCCAGATATAGGTTANCCAAAAAGCGCGGCAAAAAACCAAACGGCCCAACCGGCCGTCTGGCCTGCCGCGGCGCGTCATTCGTCNANATCCACGCTGATGTTGTCGGTTCCGTGCTCGTCAAATTCCGAGAGGTANGCNTCGATCCGGTCCATAAGAGCGCCGTAGTTCTCCCGGGTCAGGGGCTCGCCGTCCATGTCCCGCAGGGCCAGNTCCTCCGCCAGAATCTCGTAAAACACAATATCCTCATACCGCTCAATGGCCTCGTGGATGCCGCCGTCGGCGAAGGCCCGGGAGGGAATCAGCTCCCCCTGGTACAGCTCCACCAGCTTGCTCATCCGGTGATGGAGGCAGTGGGAGAAAACGGCGCTCTCTACCTCGTCGTATTCCTTGATGCGGTCGTCCTCTCGGGTGGAGTTCATTACCCAGTTGCCTATGTANACCAGATCCAGCAGATAGCGGAACTGCTGCTCGGATAATTCGATTTTCACGGGCGNACGCCTCCTTTTCTCATGGNTGGTTCGGCATGGATTTCCCAATGCCCATTCTCTTTGGCTTAGTATAGCAGAGTTTTGGCGAAAAATCTACATAAAAAAGTGGGGAAAAAGACTAAAATCTGTCTTGCGGGACGGTTCTGTTCATAGTATAATATATAACCCTGACGTGATTCATGCGCGCCCCCTTTCGGACGGATTTCCGGACCGGGGCGGCGAAGGAGGCGGGAACGGTATATGGATACGCGGCCCATCGGCGTGTTTGACTCGGGCCTGGGAGGGCTGACGGCTCTCCGGTCCTTACGAAAGNTGCTGCGGTCGGAAAACCTCATCTACTTCGGCGATACCGCCCGGGTGCCTTANGGGGGCCGGGCCAGGGAAACGCTGCTGAAATACGCCCGGCAGGATGTGCGTTTTCTGCGAACCTTTGATTTGAANGCCATCCTCATTGCCTGCGGCACCGTGTCCACCACCTGCCTGGAAGCCCTCCAGGCGGAGAATGATCTCCCCATCGTGGGGGTGGTGGAGCCNACCTGCCAGCGGGCGCTGCGGGTGACCCGGACCGGGAAGGTGGGGGTCATCGCCACGCTGGCCTCTATCCGCTCCGGCGCTTACGANGCGGCCCTGCGGCGGCTGGACCCCCAGGTGGAGGTCCACGGAAAGCCCTGCCCGCTGTTTGTGCCCCTGGTGGAAAACGGCCGGGTGGAGCCGGGGGATGTGGTGATTGAAACCGTGGCNCNNGAGTACCTGGCCCCCCTTCTGGAGAAGGGNGTGGACACCCTGATTCTNGGCTGCACCCACTACCCCCTGCTGGAGGAGGTCATCGGCGGNNTCTGCGGNCCCGGCGTGACGCTGGTTTCCGCCGGGGAGGANTCCGCCTTNGCNNTGAANCGGNTGCTGAANGNCCAGGATCTGCTNCACGGCGGCGAGGCTCCGGGGGAGTCCGCCTTTTACGTCAGCGATACCCCGGAGAATTTCGAGGATTTGGCCTCCCTGTTTCTGCGGGAGGATCTNCATCACATGGCCCGGAGGGTTGACATTGAACAGTTTTGAACAACAGAACCAGGCCGGGGAGGCCGCCCTCCCGGTGCTGCTGACCATACGGGGCGAGCAGTATTTCGACGATCTGGACCCGGACGCCACGGAGCTTTTGACCGACGCCTCCATGCGGATGACNCCGGAGGGCCTGCTGTTCTCCTACGAGGAGAGCGCCCTNACNGGGATGGAGGGAACCACCACCACCTTCGAGGTGCGGGGNCCCCGGGTGATTCTCACCCGGTCCGGGGCGGTGAANTCCCAGATGGTCTTTGAGGAGGGGCGGCAGCACACNTCCCTTTACGANACNCCCTTCGGGGAGCTGGCCGTGGATATCCAGACCAGCNATCTGCGCCACAACCTGACGGAGCGGGGCGGACTGCTGGAAATCAANTATTCCATCGCCGTGGACCACACCGCCACGGGGCGGAACGTGTTTAAAATCCGGGTAAAGCCCAAAAGCTGAGGCGCGAGCCGTTTTTTGAAGTTTAACAAAAGAGGAGTATACAGCCATGATCAATCTCGTACAGCAGGCCAAGGACCAGGCGGCGTCTCTGGCCATGAACGCCTACCGCGCCGCCGCGGCCAAGGGGGCCCTTCTGGAGGCGGAGGTGAAGACCGCCCCGGTGGAGATTCCCAAGGACGCCGCCAACGGCGATTTCACCACNACCTTTGCCCTGGCGGCCTCCAAGCTGCTNCGCCGCCCCCCCAGGGAGATTGCCCAGACGCTNCTGGACCACATGGACCTGNCCGGCAGCTTTTTCGCNTCGGCGGAGATCGCCGGACCCGGCTTTTTGAATTTCCGCCTTAACGACAGCTGGTATGAGGCCGTCTGCGCCGCCGTGGAGGCGGAGGGGGACGGCTATGGCCGNTCCGGCGGNCTNGAGGGCCAGAAGATCATGGTGGAGTTCGTCTCCGCCAACCCCACCGGACCCATGCACATGGGCAACGCCCGGGGCGGCGTTCTGGGGGACACCCTGGCCTCCGTGCTGGAGGCCTGCGGGGCCGNGGTAAGCCGGGANTTCTACGTCAACGACGCGGGGCACCAGATTGACAAATTCGCCCGNTCCATCTACGCCCGCTGTATGCAGAGCGTCCGGGGGGAGGACAANTATCCCTTCCCGGAGGACGGCTACCAGGGGGANGANATCCGGGANCTGGCCCAGGGCTTTCTGGCCCAGGCCGGGGANTTTCCNGGCGAGACCTCCGAGGCCCAATGGATGGANNAAATGGCCCAATACGGCCTTTCCGTGAACCTGCCCAAGATGAAGAGCGATCTCCAGCGGTANAAAATCGAGTACGACACCTGGTTTTACGAGTCCTCCCTCCACGACAGCGGCGCTGTGGCGGAGACGGCGGAGCTGCTGGCCAAGGCGGGATGGACCTATGANAAAGAGGGGGCCCTCTGGCTGAAAACCGCCGAAATNATCCGGGAGAACCTCCGCAAGGCNGGGAAGAAGGANAAGGACATCGAAAAGCTGGACCTGAAGGACGATGTCATCCGCCGGGCCAACGGNTTCTACACCTACTTNGCCGCCGACATCGCCTACCACCGCAACAAGTTNGNNNNGCGNGGCTTCGACNGNGTNATCAANATCTGGGGCGCGGACCACCACGGCCANGTGGCCCGGTTGAAGGGGGCCCTGGACGCGCTGGGCCTGGACGGGTCCGGGAAGCTGGACATTGTGCTGATGCAGCTGGTGAAGCTCCTCCGGGACGGGGAGGCCGTCCGCATGAGCAAGCGCACCGGAAAGGCCATCTCCCTGTCCGATCTCCTGGACGANATCCCCGTGGACGCGGCCCGCTGGTTCTTCAACGCCAAGCCCGACACCNANATGGANTTNGACCTGGGCCTCGCCGTCCGGGAGGACAGCGAGAACCCCATCTACTACGTGGAGTACGCCCACGCCCGGATCTGCTCGCTTCTGCGGACTCTGGCGGAGGAGGGGGCGGCGGTTCCCGCCCAGAAGGACGCGGACATGTCCCTCCTCAGCGGCGAGACGGAGCGGGCCCTGATCAAGCAGATTGCCGCGTGGCCGGACACCATCCGCCTGGCGGCCCGGGACTACGATCCCAGCTTCATCAACCGCTATCTCCAGGAGCTGGCCGGATGCTTCCACCGNTTNTACAACGCCTGCCGCATTAAGGGCGAGGCGGCGGCGGTCCAGTCCGCCCGNNTGAAGCTGGCGGACGACACCCGGATCGTGCTGAAAAACGGCCTCCGCCTCATCGGCGTGGAGGCNCCGGAGAAGATGTAATACTATTTCCTGATAAAAAACTTTAACAAGTTTTTTATCGCGGCGTGATACGCCGCACCGCCTTCGGCGGACAGGAAAAGTATTGACGGCATTCTCGGCGGCTTTGCCGCCGGGCCGCATTCTGCGGCCCAATAAAACGATTCNATCGTTTTATCGAGAATTAGTATAACGCCTTTTTTGGAGGTTGAACAAAGGAAGGGGAGATCGATATGGAGCGCGCGGAGGAAGCGCCCAGGGAGACAAGCGCCCTCAGGGCCGCCTTTCCCGCCACCATTCCGGTGCTGACGGGGTATCTCTGTCTGGGCGCGGCCTACGGACTGCTGATGTCCGCCAACGGCTTCGGCCTGGTCTGGACGGCGCTGGCGAGCCTGCTGTGCTTCGCCGGAAGCATGCAGTACGCGGCGGTGGGCCTTCTGGCGGCGGGCTTCGACCCGGTACAGGCCCTGCTGCTGTCCCTGATGGTCAACGCCCGGCACCTCTTTTACGGGGTGTCCATGCTGGAGAAGTACCGGGGCCTGGGCTGGCGGCGGATTCCCCTGATTTTCGGCCTCACCGACGAGACCTTCTCCCTGGTGTCCACCCTGGAGCCGCCGGAGGGAACCCGGCCGGGGGAGTTCTACCTGTGGATCACGGCGCTGGATTACAGCTACTGGGTGGGCGGATCGGTGCTGGGGGCCCTTCTGGGGGGCCTTCTGACAGTGGACACCACCGGACTGGACTTCGTGCTGACGGCGCTGTTTGTGGTGCTGTTCATGGAACAGTGGAAAAAGCCGGAGAACCGCCCCGCCGGCGTCGTGGGCCTGGCCTGCACCGCCCTGAGCCTGGTGATATTCGGGCCGGAGAACATGGTGGTCATTTCCATGGCGTGGATTCTGGCGGTGCTTTTGGGAGGGAGGAAACGGCTGTGGCATTGACTCCTGTACAGATGCTGGTCATGATTCTGGCGGTGGCTCTGGGCACCCAGATCACCCGCTGGCTGCCCTTCTGGCTGTTTCCGGAGGCCAAGGACCCGCCGCCCCTGGTGCGGTATCTGAGCCACGTGCTGCCTCCGGCCTCCATGGCGCTGCTGCTGGTGTACTGCCTGCGGAACGTGTCCTGGCTCTCCGCCCCCCACGGGGTTCCGGAGCTGCTGGCTGTGGCGGCGGTGGTTCTGCTTCACCAGTGGAAGGGAAACGTGCTCCTCTCCATCGGCGGAGGCACCGCTTTGTATATGATATTGATTCAAATCGTGTTTTGACCCTGGGCCTGGGCATAAAACCCGCCGGGGCGGCACAAACTGGGAACTGCGGCTGATTACCGCAGTTCTTTTTTTGGAGGACCCTATGGAAAAACGCCTGCTGTTCTGGGAGCTGGGAGGCTTCCTGTTCACCGGGGCGGCGGGGACGCTGCTCCGCTCCGCCTACGGCTGGCTGGGAAACGCCGCCTTCGCCGCCCCCTTCGCCGCCGTCAACGGCTCTCTCTGGGAGGAGATGAAGGCCTTGTTCGTCCCGGTCTTCCTCCTCTCCCTGGTGGAAATCATCCTGCTGGCCGGGGAGTGCCCCCGCCTGCCGGGGGTCCGGGGGGCCAGCGTTTTGTTCGGCCTGGGGCTGATTCCGGTGTTGTGCTATACCTATACCGGCGTGCTGGGGTACAGCCTCCCCTGGGCGGACAAGGCTCTGTTCTGGCTGGCGGATCTGGGGCTGTTCTGGATGGACTACCGCCTGCTCCGCCGGAGCCGCCGCGCCGTTCTCTGGCGGCAGGTTCTGGGGCTGGCGGTCCTCTGGGGGCTGGCGTTTGCCTTTGTGTGGTGTACCTTCCGCCCGCCGGACCTGGCCCTGTGGCGGGACTCCCCCGCCGGAGCGCCGGAGGCGGGGACGCTGGCGGCTTCCGCCATTCCCGGAGGAACGGTCCTCCGGGCTTTTTTTCGCCCTCTATTCGCCGGATTTTGACAAGATTCGACAAATCTCTTGTTTTTCCGCGGCCGGTTTGGTATCCTATTGGAGAATCAGGCAGGCTTTTCCTGGGTTGCCGGGAGGCCCTGCCGTATATGCTAGGGCAGAGCGCCGCTGGTGCGCGGCCAGCGCTATGGCGAGGAGGACGGCTATGGATCAGGAAAACCGGGACGGTTTGGAAAAACAGGCGGAGGAGGCGGAGCTGCAAACCATCCGCCGTCTGGCCGCGCTGCTCCCCGATGTGTCCGGTCAGCTGCGGAGCGGGCTCAGCAGCCTGTACATGGCCGCGGCCCAGCTGGCCCCGCCGGAGGCCCGGGAGCTGGACCCGGAGCTGGACGCCAGGGCGGCCCTGCTGGATCAAAGCTACTACCGCCTTCTCCGGCTGGCCAACAACCTGTCCGCCGCCGGGTATCTGGCCGACGACAAGCCCTTTCCCCTCCAGGACAAAAATCTCCCCGCCCTGGTGGAGAAGGTCTGCGACAAGGCCGGGGGCGTGACCCCCTTCTTAAAGCTGAATCTTCAGTTCCGCTGCGCCCGTCCCCGCCACATCTGCGCCGTCAACGCCCAGGGAATCGAGCAGTTTTTGTATCAAACCCTGTCCAACGCCTTCAAGTTTACGCCCCCCGGCGGCTCCGTGACGGTGGAGCTGGCGGTGGAGCAGGGATGGGTGCGGCTCTCCGTGGCGGACACCGGACCTGGAATTGACGCCGAAAAGATGGCGGCCATCCACAACTATTATCTCCAAAAGGACCGCCTGGACCCGCCGCCCCACGGCCTGGGCCTGGGCCTGGCCCTGTGCTGGCGGATTGCCACGGGCCACGGCGGGCGGCTGATGGCAGAAAACCAGCCCGGCGGGGGGAGCCGGTTTACCCTCTCCTTCCCGGACCGCAAGGCGGGGACCGGGGTGTCCGACGCGCCCTTTGACTACGCCGGGGGCTTCAACCGCACGCTTCTGGCTCTGGCGGACGCCCTGCCGCGGGAGGCGTTCCTCATCCGAAACCGGGGGTAGGACAGCGGCGGATATGGGCGCGGCAGACGGCAAAAGGACGCCCCTCGGGGCGTCCTGTATGGATTAGCGGTCGCTGGTCAGCCAACTGTCCTGGAAAATCAGGTCGTCAACGTCACCGCCGGTATAGGGATAAATTCTCATGGTTTCTGTCTCCTCCTTTGCACTTGGGCTTCCCATCAGTATATGAAATGGGCGGGGAGAATATGACAGAAAATTTTCCCCGGAGGAAAAGCCTTCTGCCCAAAACCGCCGGACCGGAAACTTCTTTTTCAGATTACGGCTGCGGATGCTCTATTTTCTAAATTCTTCGTCAAAGCGACGGCATGAAGTGCATAAAATTCAGGGTGACTGATGATACCAGCCACCCTGTTCAAATTTTTCGTTAAAGCGGCAGTATAACGTGCATAAGACGCGCAATTAGAACATTCTTTCAAGTTCATGCTGGATTTCCTCTGCGCGGGCAATTTGCTTATTCAGATTCCACGCGCCAATATTTACTCCATCCCGCATGAACATACTTCCACTTTGGTGGAAATAAAACTCTATATCCCGCGATTTTGCTTCCAGATAAAGGTCTTTAACCCACTCCCATTGAATTGGCCGCACAACTTGTTTGGGCGCCATTTCACCACCGACGTTCACACATTTAATAAGCCCAGCATCGAGATACTTGCCAAGTGTAATCGGCGCAATCAACGGCGAGCAAAAGACTTCACGGTGTTTCAAGGGAGCATCCAAAAAGTATGGGAGCCGTTTGTCAGCCATTTCCTGATTTTCTATGGAAATGCTCATATGGACATTTTCCCAGCCTTCACCCCAATTACTGGGCAAACATTGCCTGATTCGCTCTGGCCTTTTTGTAGTCAGTACAAAAAGGCAGTCGCTGCGCCTATGGACTGTTTCCCAGATGCCGCCGCGCCACTCATCCGCTTCTTCCAAAAAGAAGTCGGAAGAAAAGCAAAGCTTCACAAGCGACCCTTTGGGACAGTCTTTATCTTTCAGTTCATAAGTTGTTTTTCCTTTTGTTATGACAGTCGTGTCTCTGCCATAGCGTTTATCCATATTGAAAACAAAGCAATTTTGACAGCCCGGGCTGCATTTATGACAGCCATGCCACGGGTTCCACGGAACCGCTTTTTCAATTTGAGCGTTTTGCATACTTACTTCCCTCACAAATTCTGATTTTTGCTATTATACAACGCTTTTTTGCTTATTACAAGGATGAGAAATGAGCCGGAGTGGTGTCTGTCTCATTCCTCACCGACTGTATATTTTGGGGACGCTTTAATGAAATCGGCGGAGTTTACATCCGGCAGCCATTCTCTTAAAAGGGAGTCCGGAAAACGGGCCTTGACAATTATAGGAACAGGGGCTATCTCTACTCCACCAAGCGCTCCCGGCAGGCCATTATTATCAACATCCTGCGGAACCTGGTGGTGGACGCGCTGGTCATCCTGCTTCTGCCCGCCCTGTTCCCCAGCGCCCTTGGGGGCAATATCGTCTGGTTTACCTTCGGCATCTACGAAGCGGTTGTGCTGGCGGTATCCGTGGTTCTGCTGAGACGCTCGGAACGAAATGGGATTGTGTACGAATAGAGAAATCCTCCAGTTTGGCCGGAGGATTTTCCTATTTATCTGTTCAACGCGGCTCCCCGCCGCCAGCCTCAGAAATTCGCCAGCAGATACTTCTCCGCTTCCGCGGACCAGAGGCCGTGGGTCTTGCCGGTGATCTCCGCCAAATCCGCGAAGCGGCTGTCGGTCTTCCCCTTCTCCGCAAAGTCGGCCAGAGCCGTCAGGGGCAGGTTGATGCCCGTGTAGATGAGCTTCTTGCCGCCGGGGATCTCCGGGAAGCGGAGGGTGGTGTCGATGACCGCGTCCATGCCGCCGATGTGGGTGATCATCACCGCCGGATTGATCCGGTCCTCGTTGATGTAGCGCACCACATCCCGCATGTCCTCGGTGGTGGAGCCGCTGGTGCCCGCCACATGGTGCTGGGCGTAGTGGACCTTATAGAAGTTCATGGGCACGGAGAAGGACTTGTCCATGGGGCCGGAGAAGAAGTTCAGGCACCCGTCGAAAGCCAGGATAGCGTCCGCCAGCTGGACTACCTTGCCGTTGGCGATGTAGACAAACACGTCGTCGTATCCATTGCCGCCGGAGATCTTCATCAGCTCCTCCGGGTCGGCGGTGTTGGCGAAGACCAGATCCACGCCCTGCTCCCGCTTGGCCGTCTCCGGGTCGAAAATCTTCTTGGCCCGGTCCAGACGCTCCTGATCCAGGTCCGTCACCACCAGCTGAGAGATGTGGTAGTCCCCGTGAAGGGCCAGATCCACCGCTTCCAGGCCCATGGGGCCGCAGGCCGCCAGCAGGGCGACTCTGCCCCCCTCCTTCAAGCCCATGACGTGGGACCCGTCGGGATTCAGGTGGAAAGTGGCCTTGAAGCCTTGCAGCACACAGGATACCGGCTCCACCAGGGAGGCTCGGAAGAAAGCGTCTCCGGTGACTTTGATCAGCCAGCCGTTTTCGATGATGTGCTCATACACCAGAGAGTAGGTGGAGTCGCCGCCGATCTCCCCGAAGGAGTAGCCGATGGTGTCCATGGTGCCAAGATAGCTCAGCACAGGCGGAATGACCACCTTTTCGCCGGGGTGGTACTGGTCCTTCCAGCGCTCGCCCACCTCCACGATCTCCGCGCAGAACTCGTGGCCGATGATGGCGGGATGATCCGCCACGTCGTTGGGCACGCGGACGTGGTCCGCCCCCTGATAGGCGGTCTTGTAGGTGGACATGCACACGCTGTCGGTAACAATTTTGATGAGAATTTCCCCGTCCTTCATGGCGGGAAGCTCGAATTCCTCCAGCCGGAGGTCCATCTTGCCATACAGGCGGACAGCTTTGGTTTTCATCGTCAAATCCCCCTCTTCCTTTATACCCGGCCGTTNCTGCCAAAGGTGCGGATTTTCCGGCGGACGGCCTCCTTCATATTGGCCCGGGCCTCCTCAAAGACNTATACCGGCCAGGTGGCGGGGCTGGTGATGGAGGCCAGCTTGCTTTTCAGGCCGTCGTTCAGGGCGGTCACCACGTCGGAGTAGATNTTGANCTNGGTGATNCCGTNGGCGATGGCCTCCCGCATCTGCTCGTCCGGGGTNCCGCTNCCGCCATGGACCACCAGGGGCCTGTCNCANACNGCGGTNATCTCGTCCAGACGGTCAATCCGCAGGGAGGGNGTTTTCAAATACACCCCGTGGGCGGTGCCGATAGCCACGGCCAGGGCGTCCACGTCGGTCTCCGCCACAAAGCNGACCACNTCNGCCGGGTCCGTCAGGGTGTTCTCCGGGTCCTCGTTATGTACGCTGTCCTTCTCNTTGCCCACCATGGCGTTGCCCACGTGGCCAAGCTCCGCCTCCACGGTCAGGCCNCNGCCGTGGGCAAAGCGGACCACCTCGGCGGTCTTTTGGATGTTCTCCTCCAGGGGCAGGACGGACCCGTCGAACATGACGGAGCTGAACCCCGCCTCCGCCGCCCGCTGGATCAGCCCCATGTCTGTGGCATGGTCCAGATGGAAGCACACGGGAACGGTGTAGTAATGGGAGGCCTGGGCGATCATGGAGGCGATAAGGTTCATCCCCTTCCCGGCAAGATCCACCCCCAGACCCATCAGCAGGGCCGGGGACCGCTCCTCCTCGCAGGTGTCCAGAACGGCCTTCATCATTTCGTAGTTGCTGACGTCGAAGGCGGGAAGGGCGTAATGGCCCTTCTGGGCGTCCCGAAGCATCTCTTTAAAGCTGACTAACACAGAAAATCCTTCCTTTCATGAGGCGCGTTCCGCGCGGCTGATATTGTCATTATAGCATAGAACACAGCGAAGCGTTGTAGATTTCTAACAATTATATTACAATGTTCTTGTCTGTTTTGCTATATGGCAAAGAGAAGCGCCTGAAGCGCTCAGCCCCCGGACAGCTCCTCCAGCGCCTGAATCACCTTCCGCGCCTCCTTCCAGGCCTGGCGGAAGGCGAAGCTGCCGGTCCGCACCGGAGAGGGAATCGCCACGATATCCCGGGAGCCCTTGTCCTTCAATTTCAGCCGGACCGCCAGCTTCCGCACCACCGCGGCGCCGCGCTTGTCCTGCGCCAGGGCGTCCAGCTCCTGGGCGGTCAGATGGGGATCGCAGGCCAGCTGGTAGGATTCCAGCTCCTCATAGCGGAAAACCTCCGGCCGGGCGTACTCCTTGGTCAGGTTCCGGTTGCTGAGGAGGCAGAATTTCCGGTTTTCCTCGTCCAAAAGCAGAAAGGCGCCGATTTTTTTCGTAGTCCGAAAGCCCTCGGCCCCCATATCCACAGGCGGGGCGTTTTTGATGTAGATCTTTTTCAGATCCAGCAGGGTGGACTTGGTGATGGTAGAGGTATAGTTGTTGCTGACAATTCGGTAGCAGTTTTTGCAGATCACGCCGTCCTGGCAGCGGAAGGTGTTCCGGAAACCCGTCTTTCCGCCGCAGATATCGCAGACCCCGGCCATAGATACTCTCCCTTTCTGCGCGGATCAGACGGCGAAAACCGCCTTTACCGCGTCGTGGATTTTCAGATAGCGCTGGTAGTTTTTCTCGTACAGTCCGGCGTTGTAGGGCCGGGGAGTGAAGCGTTCCTTCACATAGACGGCGCTCTTGGAGATATCCTCCAGAGAGGACACCGCGCCGCAGCGGTAGGCCGCCAGCAGAGCCATGCCGTATCCGGCCCCCGCGCTGCCCTCCAGCTGGTCGATGGGGGTGTTCAGCACGTCGGAGAGGATCTGCATCCACACCCGGCTCTTGGACCCGCCGCCGATGGCTTTCAGCTTTGCCAGCTCTTCGGCGGGCAGGCGCATGGCCTCCGCCAGCTGCCGCAGGCCGAAGGCGATGCCCTCCATCACCGCCTGGGTCATGTCCGCCCGGGTGGTGTCGGTGCTGAGGCCCAGGAAGGCCCCCCGGAGATCCGGGTCGGCGTACAAATTTTTGTCTCCCACCAGATGGGGGTAGAAGAGGAGGGGGCTCTCCCCCAGGCGGTCCATGTCGATTTCCCGGTCCGCCTCGGCGATTTTCTGGCCCAGAATCCCCTGGTTCCACCAGCTGTAGCCGCTGCCGCAGGACTGGACCACCCCTTGTACCAGAGTGTGGACGGTTTTCCCGTCAAAAGAAAAGAGAACGTTCTTCCCCTTGGCCTCAAAATCCGGGGCCTGCCGGGGGAACATCAGCACGCCGGAGGTGCCCAGGGACAGCACCGGGTACTGGCANCCAAGGCATCCCGTGGGGATGGAGGCGGCGGGGTTGTCTCCGGTTCCNGCGATNACCGTCACGTCCTCCCGNAGGCCGAACCGGGCGGCCATTTCCGGCAGAAGNGTCCCCACGGCCTCGGCGCTGCCCCGGATAGTGGGGTAGACCGCTTCCGGAAGCCCCACAATCTCCCGCATGGCGGGGGACCAGCCCANGGCCCGGAANTCGAAGAGAGAGGAGGTGGAGGCCTCGCAGTAGTCCGTCCCATACACCCCGGTGAGCCGGTAGACCAGATAGTCCGGCCCAATGAGGAATTTCCCCAGCCGGGCGAACCGCTCCGGCTCGTTCAGCCGGAACCAGAGAAGGTTGGCGGCGGGGCTTCCGGTGGAGAGGAAGGTGGAGATATAGGAAACCTCCGTCTTGCCGATCCGCTCCTTCAAGCCGGGGATCAGATCCTTGGTGCGGGTGTCGTTCCACATGAGGGCGGGGCGGATGGACTCCCCCGCCTCGTCCAGAAGCACCACCGTGTGCATCTGCCCGGTGATGCCGATACCCGCCACCCGGTCCCGGTCAGCGCCGTCCAGCAGATCGTCCAGCGCCTGGGCGGAGGCGTCCCACCAGGTTTCCGGCCGGATTTCCTTCCAGCCCTGGGCGGGTTGGATCAGGCTGTAGTCCCGGCCCGCCTCCCGGAGAATCTTTCCCGTCCCGTCTGCCAGCACCAGCTTCACGGAGGAGGTGCCCAGATCCATGCCGATGAAAAGCATCAAATCTCTCCAAACTTCAAAATCACCTTGTAGGTGTCCGGGCGCATGGCGCAGGCCATGGCGTTGTCGAAATCCGTGTAGTCAAAGATTTGCTCCGTCAGCAGGGAGGGGTCCACCAGACCCTTGTCAATCAGCTGAACAGACTGGTAATAGGCCTTGACGGTGGGGCTGACCGCGCCGATCAGGGACTTTTGCAGGGAGTGCATGGCCCCCACGTCCACGGGAACCGGCTTGTTGGGGTGCATAGAGGAGAAGGCGACGCACACGCCGCAGGGAGCGGTCATGTCCATGGCCTGGGGCATAACGGCGGGATTGGCCAAGCCGTTGATCACCACGGCGGCTCCCTGTCCGTTGGTCAGCCGCATGACCTCCTGCACCGCGTCGCAGCTCATAGGGTCGATGACCGCCGCGGCCCCCAGGGCCAGGGCCTTCTCCCGGCGCTCCGCCAAAGGCTCGCTGACGATGACACGCGCGCCCCGGAGCCTGGCCACCATCACGTGGAGCAGGCCCATGGTGCCGCCGCCGATGACCGCCACGTCGTCGCCCAGCTCAATGCCGGTGCGGTTGATGGAGTTCACCACGCAGGCCAGAGGCTCGGTAAAGGCCATTTTCTCAAAGGAGGTAGTCTCGCTGTACACCATGATATCCTGGGCCTTGGCAATGACGTACTCGCCGAAGCCGCAATAGCCGGAAATGCCGTCGGGATTGGTGAAAATATGGGAATTGGTGTGGTGGAAGCAGATATTCTCGTGTCCCGTGCGGCAGAGGTGGCAGGTGTGGTCGGCGTTGATGATGTAGGACACCACCCTCTGGCCCTTCTGGAAGCCGCTTACGCCGCCGCCCATTTTCTCAATCACACCGCAGAACTCGTGTCCGCCGATGCGGGGATAGCTGTAGGAGCAGTCTCCCTGGAAGTCCCGGATATCGTTGGTGCAGATACCGGCGGCCTTTACCCGGATGAGCACCTCGTTTTCCTTGGGCTCGGGCATGGGAATGTCCGTGACGTGTACGTCGCCGGGCTTGTTCATCAGCAAAACCTTCATATAAAACGCAACCTCTTTTCAATTTGAATGGTATATGGAACGACTGAAAAAGGGACCCTCGCAATTGAGGGCCCCTTTCTGCAGCAATTGCCTCAATTGTCAGACACAGGCAGAATATTGGACTTCGGTCAAGCTCAGGCAAGGATGCTGAACATACCGCCGACGATGCCGATGGCGACCATCAGAAGGATGATCTTCACGGAGGTCCACTTCTTCTGCATCAGTCCGTAGACGCCCATGGTCAGGCCCAGAGGCAGAATGTTGGGCAGGACCGCGTCGAAGAGGCTTTCCTGAAGGGAGAACACCGAGCCGGAAGTCTGGATGACCAGGCCGCATTTCATGTTGACATAGTTGACGATCAGACCGCCCATAACCATGCAGCCCATGATGGAAGCGCCCTTCAGGAGCTTGTTTAGGATTCCCCGTTCTAGGAAGTCCATAATTGCGTCCGATCCGGCGTGATAGCCGAACATGAAGTTAATGTAGGAGAAGATATAGGAGATAGCCACCATCAGAATGGCATAGACGATGGCGCCCCAGATGGTGCCGCCGCCAGCGAGGGTCATGTCGATGCACAGGGCCAGCAGGATGGGGATCAGCACGCCCTGCCAGATGGTGTCGCCGACACCGGCCAAGGGGCCCATGAGGGAGGTCTTGATGTTGGTGATGAACTCGTTGGGGATGTCCTTGCCCATGGCCTTCTCCTCTTCCAGGGAGATCGCCAGGCCCAGGATGCAGGAGCCAGCCTCGATATGGACGTTGAAGAACTCCATCTCGCGGGTCATCAGGTCAATCTGCTTGGCCTTGTCGTTGGGGTAGAGGTACTTGACCACGGGCAGGAAGGTATGGGCGCAGGCCATGCCCATCATGCGCTCGTAGTTATAGCAGCACTGGACCCAGGTTTCCCAAATCAGGGAGGCCCGCACAAGCGCTTTATGGGGAATCAGCTTCGTTTCTTTCTTGTTAGCCATGATACTTCCTCCTCCTTTAGTCTTCGTCCGGGTCGTAGGCGGCGGCTGCGGGGGCCGCGCCGGCGGCCGCGATGGCGGGAGCGGAGCCCCGGGCGTCCGTTACCTGGATGTAGATGAGCGCGGTGATGAAGCCGATCACGCCCTGCTGGACCAGGGTCAGGCCGAAGCAGGTGGAGATGATGAAGCCCAGGAACAGGAAGATCCGGGCCTCGCCCTTGAAGATGTACTGCAGCGTGATGGCAATACCGAGGGCAGGCATCATGCCGCCGATGATCTGGAAGATCTGCAGGGGCTTGCCGGCGCACAGGTCGATAAAGCTCTGGATGTAGTCGGCGCCGAAATAGGCGGCCAGGAAGCAGGGAGTAATGCAGATAACCGCGGCGTAAATCTGGGGCAGAATGACGTTGGAGAGGTACAGGTTGTTAAACTTGCCCTCCGCTACCCATTTATCGCCCATGTGGACAAACACGGAGTCGAAGGTCATGCGGAGATACCACACGATGGTGCCCAGCAGGCCCAGAGGCACGGCGATGGCCAGAGCGGTGTTGGCGTCCAGGTTGCCGGTGATGGCGTAGGCCGTGCCCAGGATGCCGGCCAGGGCCATGTCGGCGGGCATGGAGCCGCCGGCGGAGATGAAGCCCAGATAGACCAGGTTGATGGTGCCGCCAACCACGGCGCCCGTCACGGGATCGCCCAGGATGCAGCCGGTGAGCATACCGCAGACCAGAGGCCGCTGGAGAACCCACAGGGAGACGAAGGGCAGGTCCGCCTCCGCGACCCAGTACATAATGCCGCACAGGAGCGCTTGAAAGATTGTCATGTTTTATCCTTCCTTTCTCGTTTTGCTTTCTCTCTCTTAGAGGCCGAATTTTTCCTTGGCCGACTTCAAGGCGGCGTCGATTTCCACTACTCCCTGCTCCGGAACCAGCTGGTAGTAGACGCGGACGCCGTTTTTCTGCATATCCTCGCAGGCCAGGACCTCATCGGGGTCCAGAGAGACGTTGTTGATGAAGGGCTGGCGTTTGCCGCGGATGCCCGCGCCGCCCAGGTTGATCTCTTTCAGGGGCACGCCGTTTTTGATCAGGCGGTGGAAGGTGGTGGGGCTCTTGGCCAGCAGCAGCAGCCGCTCGTCCGGCAGGCCCTGCACCATCAGCTTTTCGGAGGCCTTTTCCACGTCATAGACAAAAACCTTCGTCCCGGCGGGGGCCAGGGCCTTCACGACCCGCACGTTGAACTCGTCCTTGGCGACCTCGTCGTCGATGATGATGATCCGGGTGGCCCGCATGGTGGGCACCCAGGCGGTGACTACCTCGCCGTGAATCAGGCGGTCGTCCACTCTGGCATGTACTACGTTTCTCATTTTACAGTTCCTCCTCGTCCTCGTCGTTGTTTCCCGCCGCCAGAAGCTTTCTCACATCCAGCATCGTGTTTTGGCTCTCCTCCATAACGGTTTCGCACAGCTGCGCCGCGGTGATGTTCTCGTCGTCCCGTTCCATGATGGCGGTCATCAGCGCCGCCAGGTTGATGCCGGTGATGTGATAGAGGTCATGGTTCCGGGTGAGGGATACTACCGCGTTAAAGGGGGAGCCCTGCTTGAGCTCCGTCATGAAGATGATGTTCTCCGCGCCGTACTGGTCGATCTCCGCCTGGAGTTTCTCCGTCAGGTCCGTGACCGGCTGCTCGGGATAGAGGCTGTAGGCGGCGATGTTCTCTTGTTCTCCCAAAAGCATCTGAACGGTGTTCAGCATACCCTTGGACTGCTCGCCGTGAGAAGCAAGCACAATGCGAAGCTTGGGGGCTGCCATAGGCGTTCATCCTTTCTTTTATTTGCCGCCGGGTTGCCGCCGGGGAATCAAGTCCTGCCAGTGGAGGCTTCGGTGGCTGGTTTTGCGTTTACGCGCTGTTGATGCTGTTACTATAGCACAAAAAAACCGGGGACGGACACAGTTTCATTGCGCATACATTATGCAATCTGCGATATTTCTATTGCGCAATAGATTGCGTAATTGTGAATTCTGCGAGTTGTTCATAATTTCGCAATCAGTACGAAAAAACTTTGTGTGTTTTCTCCGCCGCAAAATGGTATCGTAATAACTGTCAAAAGGAACGGCGCCGCCAGCGCGGAGCCGCCCCGCACATTATAATAGAATGGAGGTTCTGGGCGGCCGCTTTCCCCGCGGCGGCGCCCGCAGACGCTTATGAAGCTGATCAATGGTTACGACTTGATGAACTACGCCAAGAAAAAGGGTTACATCCTCCCCGCGTTCAACACCACCAACATGGAGATGACCTACGCCATTGCCAAGGGCCTGGACGACGCGAAGCTGCCCGGCTACATCCAGATCTCCTCCAACAATCTGCGGCTGTCCAATCCCAAGGTCATCGCCGACCTGGCCCGGGACGCCGCCAGCCGCTACGACACCCCCATCGGCCTGCACCTGGACCACGGCAAGTCCTACGCCGACGTACAGGCCTGCGTGGAGGCCGGCTTCACCTCCATTATGGTGGACGCTTCCCACCTGCCCTTTGAGGAGAACGTGGCCGAGGTGGCCAAGGCCGTTCAGTTCTGCCATTTCTACGGCATCCCCGTGGAAGCCGAGCTGGGCGCCCTCCAGGGCAAGGAAGAGGATATCGTCAACGAGGCCGACGCCAAGACCGACCCCGGCATGGTGGAGGAATTTGTCAGAGCCACCGGCTGCGACCTGCTGGCGGTCTCCGTGGGCAACGTCCACGGCCTGGATCTGGAGCCCCATGTGGATCTGGACCTGCTGAAAACCATCGCGGACATTTCGCCCGTGCCCCTGGTGCTCCATGGCGGCTCCGGCATTCCCTTCGACGTGATCCAGAAGGCCCGGAAGTGCGGCCTGCTGAAAATCAACTACGGCTCCGACCTCCGCAAGGCCTTTATCCGCACCTTCGGCGAGGCCTACGAGGCCAACCACAACGCCCACGACGTTATCAGCCTCAGCATGAAGGCTGTGGAAAACGTCAGCGCCAAGGCCAAGGAGCTTGTGGAAGTCATTAACGCTTAATCTGCCAGTCTCTCCTCCCTCCCAACGCCGCCCGCGCCGGCCACCGGCGTGGGCGGCCCCTTGCGGGGGGCAGGTATCCCGCCGGGCCGCTGAAGATGGGAGTTGAAGGCGGGCCGATAGTATGTTATACTTTTTTGTGCTAATAAGCGCAGTGTGCCACGGAAGGAGGAACTATGCTCAACCGGCGACAGATTGAAATTGTGCAGGAGCTCTGCGAAAACTGTGACCGATACATGACCGCTTCCTATTTTGCGGAAAAGCAGCAGGTCAGTCTCCGCACGCTTCAAAACGACATGAAGCAGATCAAGGACGAGCTGGCGGGCAAGGACTTTCTGGAGCTGCAGTCCGTGGTTCCCAAGGGGAGCCGGATTGTAGCGAAGAATCTGGCCGACTTTTTCCAATATAAGGAAGAACTGTCCCAGCAGCTGGGCGGCGGCACCGTGGAGTACCAGGAGGAGCGGGTAAACCCGCGCCTGCGGATGCTGCTGGACCAGCAGCGGGCCATTTCCCTGTACGACGTGGAAAACACCATCTTCGTCTCCCGAAGCACGCTGCTCAGCGACTTGAAGCGGATCAACACCATTGTAAAAAAGTACGACCTGGAGCTGATGCGGGGGGCCAACAAGGTCTTTATCGACGGCAACGAGATCAACAAGCGCCGCTGCCTCTCCGAGGAAAAGCTGCTGGTCATCAGCGACCCCACCCTTCCCATTTCGGAGGACCACGACCGGAAGAACAAGATCAAAAACATCCTGGTGGAAACCTATGTGGCCTTTAAGCACACGGTCTCCGAGGTGACGCTGAACAACGCCATCCTCCTGCTGGAGATCGCCACCCGCCGGATGGAGCGCCATTTCTTCATCGACGCCGGGGACATCGAAATTACGGAGGATATCACCTTTGAGCGGGAGGTATCCAAGGAGATTTTCCGCCGTCTGGGAGAGATCTTCTACATCCGCGCCCCCCAGGCGGAGATCGACTACTACGCCGTCTACATGCGGGGCCTGCGGAACTGCACGGCGGAGTCCCTGATTTCCGAGGAGGTCAACAACTTTGTTCTGGACGCCCTCCGGGAAATCCGCAGCACCTTCGGCCTGGATTTNACCGACGATTTGNACCTGCGGATCGATCTCTCCCTCCACTGCACCGCCCTGATTGTGCGGATGAAGTACCAGATGCAGATCGAAAACCAGATGCTGGACTATATCCGCCAGAGCTATCCCCAGGGGTTNGATATCGCCGCCTTCTTCGCCTCNCTCCTGCAAAAGAAATTCCACCAGGAGGTCAGCGACGACGAGATCGCCTTCATCGCCATCCACATCTACCGGGCGGTGATGGACCAGCAGCGCAACAGCGGCACCAAGCGCCTGCTGGTGATCTCCTCCCTCCGGCGGAGCGAGAGCATCCTTCTGCGCCAGACCCTGGTCAACTGGTTNTCCGANCAGATTGCCGAGCTGTTTTTCATCCCGCCGGAGATGATGGACGAGTCCTACCTGGAGCGGTACGACACCTTCGTCACCACGGAGAAGGGCAAGTATTACGACATGGGCCTGGCGGTTTATATCAGCCAGTTCCCCGACAAGCACGACTACCTGAACTTGAAGCTGGCCCTGGACGGCTTCCGGAACATCGACGATATCCTGGATATCTTCCAGCGGGACCTCTTCGTCTATTTCGACCGCCGGACGGAGAAGGACGACATTCTCACCGCCCTCTGCAAAAACGCCGCCGCCAGCTACGACCTGGACGCCGGGGCGCTGAAAAGCGCCGTAATGGAGCGGGAGAACATGCGCAGCACCTTCTTCGGCAACGGCATCGCCGCGCCCCATCCCATGTCCGCCATTTCCTCGGACACCTTCGTCTGCGTGGGCATCTCCCAGGAGCAGGTGGAGTGGGACAGCAGCCAGAACCAGGTTCAGCTGATTCTGCTGATCGGCGTGGGGAAGAACAACGCCAAGGCCTTTCAGCTTTGGAACTACCTCTCCAAGCTGTTCGCGGACAGGCGCTTTGTGGAGCGCCTTGTGCCCAACCCCAGCTACGGCAACTTCTTAAAGCTGCTGAAAGACGCCATTGCCGACGATTTCAAAACCTGACCGGGAGGATACGCCATGACTGTCCAGGAAGCCCTGCGGAGCATTCAAGGCCGGGACGCCGGAGGCGTCAACCGGGCATCCGCCTCCTACGCGGAAACCCTGATCCAGCCGGAGGAGGAGATTGTCGCGGCGGCTGTCGCCAATATCGCCACCCCCAAGGAGCATTTTCCCGGCGTGGTGGTGCTGACGGACCGGCGGGTCCTGGCGGCGTGCAGCCTGCCGGGGATCAAGCGCTCCGTCAGCCTCCCCCTGGACGGGCCAACCCAGATCCAGGAGAACAGTTCCTTTTTAAATTACAAGGCCGCCTTCGCCGCCAAAGAGGGCGCCTTCACCATGACGGTAAACCCGGAGGTGGGGGAGCGGTTCTCCCGGTGCCTGGCCGTTCTGCGGGGCGAGGCGGAGGAGTTCGACGCGGTAAACAGCGCGGACACGGGCGGCATTTTGAACCCCACCTTGATGCGGAATATGCTCCGCAGGCGGAAGGCCAGGGAGAAGGAGGCCGCCCGCCGGAAGACCGCCCNGGAGGCGGCGGAAAAACGCCTCTCCGCCGCTTCGGAAGCGGACGCCGCCGGAAAGCCGGAGGAGGACCCGGCGGAGACGGCACGCCGTCTGGACCAGCAGCTGCNGCAGGCCAGGGCCCAGGGCACGGTGGCCGACACCGATCCCCAGGCTGTCGCCGCCCGTCTGGCCAAGGAGCTGGCNATGGAACAGGAGAAAAAGCCGGATTAAGCGTCCGGCCCGCTTATCAANGAACCGAAAACCACCGCNAAATTTATATGAAGTAAGGGAGAATTTGTTATGGCAGCCATGGAAATTTACGAAAAGCCCCATCCCTTGAATGACTACCTGGACCGCACCTTCACCTGCGGCTGCGGNCGGGAGCATTACGCGCCTCTGCGGTTTGTCAGCGTCCGGAAGGACGCGCTGGAGGANCTGCCCAAGTTNGTGGAGGACTCCGGGTACAAGAGCCTGTACCTCATCAGCGACAAAATCACCTATGACATCGCCGGAAAGCGCTGCATGGAGATCCTGGAAAAGGCCGGGATCAAGGCCCGCATGGTCACTCTGGTCCACACGGACTTTGACGAGGCCACGGTGGGCGAGCTTCTCATCAACATGCCCGACGACTGCGACCTGTGCGTGGCCGTGGGCACCGGGTCCATCAACGACATGACCCGCTATTTCAGCTTCCGCATGGGCCGTCCCTTCGCCACGGTGGCCACGGCCGCCCCCATGGACGGCTTTGCCTCCAGCCTTGCGGTGCTGAACATCAACCACCTGAAAACCAGCATCGAGGCCCAGTCNCCCTCCGCCATCTTNGGCGANACGGANATNCTGAANAACGCCCCCGCCCGGATGATCGCCGCGGGCCTTGCCGATCTGCTGGGCAAGTACACCTGCCTCTGCGATTGGAAGCTGGCGAAGGTGATCAACAAGGAGCACTACTGCGAAAGAATCGTGGAGCTGATGGAGTCCAGCGTGGACAACGTGCTGAAAGTGGCCGACAAGGCCAAGGACCGGGACCCGGAGGTGCTGGGCAGCATCATGGAGGGACTGGTTTTGGCGGGCGTGGCCATGAGCCTGTACGGCAACTCCCGGCCCGGCTCCGGATGCGAGCACCACCTGTCTCACTACTGGGAGATGATCTTTGAACAGGCCGGAAAGCGCCCCGCGCCCCACGGCGTGCAGGTGGGCGTGGGCACCGTGCTGATCTTGAAGCTGGTGGAGGCTCTGCGGGAGACNAAGGTGGATTTCGACGCCGCCCGCNCCTACGCCAAGGCCTACGATCCCGCCGCCTGGGAGGAGAAGATCCGGAAAGCCTACGGTCCCGCCGCCCAGGGCATCATCGACATGGAGGCCAAGGCGCAGAAGAACGAGACCGCCGCGCACCTGAAGCGCATCGACGANATGGAGGCCCATTGGGACGAGCTGATGGCNTTCCTGGAGGCNCTGCCCTCCTCCGAGACCATGGCGGAGCTGCTGAAATCCCTGGANTCCTCCTATCTGCCCGGCCAGATTGAGGTGGACGCGGACTTGCTGCGCAGCACCCTTCTGTACGGCAAGGAGGTCCGGGCCCGGTATACCATTTTGCAGATGATCTGGGATCTGGGCCTGCTGGAGCCCCTGTCGGAAAAGGTGATCCAGGAGGTCTGCTGAGAACCGGACAGAAACGCGGAACTGAAAAAACGCCTGGGAAACGGNACTTCCGTTTCCCAGGCNTTTTTTNCNGNNGNGNGTTTATTTTTTCTTGTTTTTCCGGAACCAGACGCCGTCNTTCAGCTCNGCCTCACGGGTGGCCACAAGGCCCTTGAAAAAATCCTTGAGTTTCATGATCATTCTCTCCTTAAAAATAGATAGTTGACAGGGAAGGGATGGGGTGTGCTATACTGGGGGCCGTGACCGCGGGGNTCAAACGCCCTTCCGCAGTACGCTGCGGGCCAGCTCGGCCCGATGAAGGTCTACAAGACCCTGGAACAGACTCTTCATATAGTGTTTCATATGCAGTCACCTTTCAATCGACAAAATTATTGGATATTTTTTANGAGGAGAAACCATATGCAGCAATCTCTGCCCCGCATACAGTTTACCAAACGGAGCTTTTCCTCCGTGTTCACCGGGGAAAACGACCCCAGGCTGGCCTACGTCAGCAAGATCCCGCCGGAGCTGGANCAGATCCAGTACCGGGTCATGCACGCCCACCAGGAGCTGGTGGAAATCCTGCTGATTGACAGCGGCTCCAGNGAAATNCTNCTGGGGGACNAAAAGTACACGATCCAGCCGGGAGATCTGCTGATTTACAACCCCGGCGTGGTCCATGACGAGGCGGCCTGGCGGAAAAACCGGGTGGGCCACTACTGCGCCGGAATNAGCGGTCTGCANATGCCGGGCCTGCGGGAAAACGCCTTGATTGCCGAGGACCAGAGCCGNGTGTTTCCCGCGGGAGACAGCTTCGGGGAGCTGCGGGCCCTGTTTGAGCTGATGTTCAACGCCCTGGCGGAGGAGGAGCCCCAGGCGGAGCAGTTCTGCCACCACCTCNCCCGGGCGCTGCTGGTGAGGGTGCTGTCGGTGATGGGAGGCNCGAAGNCCGCTCCCGTGGAGCCGCCGGACNTCCTGGGNAAGCGGATTCAGGACTACATCGACGCCCACTATACCGAGGCCCTCACCCTGCAAAGCATGGGAGACGCGCTGCACGTCAGCCCCTATTACCTGTCCCACGTGTTCAAGAAGACACTGGGGTATTCGCCTATGCAGTACCTTCTGCGCCGCCGCATCGGGGAGGCCCAGACGCTNCTGCTGACCACGCGGCTTCCGGTGGGGCAGATCGCGGAAATGGTGGGCTACGACACCCANAGCTATTTCAACCTGCAATTCACCAAGCAGATAGGCATGGCTCCGGGCCGCTACCGCCAGGAGTTCGCCCCGCCGGAGACAGGCGGCGGGAAGAGCGGCGGTCAGCGGTAATCGTATTCGGCCTCCTCAGNNAANANGGAACCAGACGNACGGCTGGGGGCCAAAAACGCCCGCTGAGCGACGATAAGAGCTAAAGATAAAACGGCGAACCACATAGTTCATGCTCCTTTCTTCGGGGCCCCTCTGGGGCCTCCTGTTGAAGCAATCATACCGGGAAACGGNCGNAATTTCTTCTAGGATATTGCTTTTCGCNNNATTTTTACANAAAGCNGAAATATTATGANATACCCCCTGATTTCANGGAAATCAGGGGGTATTTCGCCGGAGAATGTGACAANNGAGNGNGNCCGAATGCCTCCCGGCCCGCCGCCTTGTCCCNGCGGNGTTTTTATACAATCTTGCGCTGGCCCCAAAAGAGGCGGCGGCTGGCCCTCGTCCCTCACGCCGCCGGGGCGTGCTCATTGACCGGGCGCATGGGCGACAGCCCCCGCAGGCTCCGCCGCACAGGGAAGGTCCAGGCGGAGACTACGCCAACCCAGCCCAGGCCCGTAGCCAAGGCCACGGCGGGCAGTCCCATGGGGGCCNCCAGGNCGGCGGAGAGGATCACCCGGAAGGTGATGTGNCCGGCCGCGCCAATCACCGGGAGGTTGACCANNCCCCGGCCCTGGAAATAGCCCACCATGCCGCTGCCCAGGAAGTTGAAAACGTAGAAGCAGGCCACCAGNCGCAGATACCCGACGGCGGCGGAGAGGGCGGCCGCGCCGCTGTTTTTCGGCAGCACCAGGGACAGGGCNGGGACGGCCCCCAGAACCATCAGCGTGGACATGACCAGCCCGAAAGCCGCCAGCAGCCGTTCCCCGGTGAAAAAGCCCTCCCGGACCCGGCGGTCGTTCCCCGCTCCGGTGTTCTGGCCGATGAAAACCGACATGGACGCGGCCCCGCTGTCGCCGAAGGAGTTGGCGAAGCCCTCCACNCGGGTGGCGGCGGTNTAGGCGGTGATGGCGTCTGTGCCCAGGCCGTTTACCGTGCCCTGGACCAGCAGCTTGCCGATGTACAGGCTGCACATATGAAGGGCGGATACCAGGCTGAAATGGACAATCCGGTTCAGCAGGGGACCGTCGTACCGCATATCCGCCCGCCGNAAAATCAGGTGGGGGAACCGNCCCCGCAGATACGTCTGGCAGAGTACCGCGGCCATGGCCTGCGCCAGCACCGTGGCCCANGCCGCCCCGGCGATGCCCCAGTCCAGNCCGGCCACAAAGGCCACGTCCAGAACCAGGTTCGCCCCCATGGAGATCAGGAGAAACAGCAGCGCCGCCCCGGTATTGCCGATAGACCGCAGAACGGANAAGCCCAGCTGATAGGCAAAGGCCGGAAGAAAGCCCAGGAAAATGATATGGAGGTAAGCCGCGGCGGGTCCCAGAATCTCCCCCGGCGTCNGCAAAAGCACCAGCAGGGGAGTCAGCGCCAGCGCCGCCAGGGCCGACAGGGCCAGGGCNAACCCGCCGCCAAAGGCGGAGGCCAGGAAAAATTCCCGGCGGAAGGAATCGTCGTCGCCCGCGCCGTGGAACTGGGAGAAGAGNATGCCGATGCCGTTGCACACGCCGGTAATGAGGAACAGGAAAAGGTTCATCACGGACCCCGCCACGCCCACGGCGGCGAANGCCTCGTTCCCCACATAGCGGCCGACGATAGCCACGTCCACCGTGTTGTAAAGCTGCTGCANNATATTGCTGGCCAGCAGGGGCAGGGCCAGGGCGGTCAGCTGCCGCCGGATGCGCCCCTGNGTCAAATCGGCTGTGGAAGTCATGGTCGCGCCTCCTTCNATGCGATTAAGCAAAGCCTAGTATAGCGGCAAAAGTAACACTTGTAAAATGCCAAATTCGCGGTTAAAATATAATAGAATCNTTATATTTTGGAGGACGGATCATGACCCATCAGGATATTGAGGCCTTTCTGGCCGCCGTGCAGTCGGGAAGCCTCTCCGGCGCGGCCCAGAGGCTGTACATCACCCAGCCGGCGGTGAGCCGCCATATCCGCTCCCTGGAACAGGAGCTGGGCTGTACGCTCCTGGTCCGGAAGCGGGGACAGCGGCGCGTNGAGCTGACGGAGCAGGGCCGGGACTTCGTNGCNGTGGCGGAGAAATGGCGGCAGGTGTGGCAGGAGGCGCGGGACGTGGCCCGGCTGGACCGGAACCGGACGCTGCGGGTGGGGTCCGTNGGCAGCGTCAGCACCTACCTGCTTCCTCCGGTGTTCCGCTCCTTCATGGAAAAGCACCCCGCCTCCGCCCTGACCTTTCANAATTACCACTCCGTNGAGGCCTACCAGTACATGGCGGATGGGACGCTGGATATNGCCCTGATCTCCGACGANATGTTNCACCCACAGGTGGAGACGGTCCCGGCCTACCGGGAGCCTATGGTGCTGGCGGCGGGAAGCGCCTNCGGCCTGCCGGACCGGGTCCACCCGGCCATGCTGAACCCGGCCCGGGAGCTGCGCCTGCCCTGGAATCCGGAATTTGACCTGTGGCACTCCTTCTGGTTTTCCGGCGGCGACCAGCCCCGCGCGGTGCTGGANCANATGTCNCTGCTGGAGAGNTTTTTCAGCTGGCAGGGGGGCTGGGCGGACAGCTGGGCGGTNACGCCCATGTCCGTGGCCCTNGCCATGCGGGAGCGGGTGCCCATCCAGATTCTGGANCTGGAGGAGGGNCCGCCGGACGAGCGGATTTACTACCTCCTGGGCCGGAGGCGGAAGCAGGAGCTGCTGGACGCCTTNCTGGACTGNCTGCGNCAGGAGCTGNGCCGCNTACCCCATATGCAGTCGTATCTGTAAAAAGAGAGAGGAGCCGCCGGGGCGGTTCCTCTCTTGCCGTTTATACTAATTCTCGATAAAACGATTTTATCGTTTTATCGGGCCGCAGAATGCGGCTTGGCGGCATTGCCGCCGAGAATGTTGTCAATACTTTTCCTGTCCGCCGAAGGCGGGGCGGCGTATCACGCCGCNATAAAAAACTTGTTAAAGTTTTTTATNAGGAAATAGTATTATTCCGAGGGCTGGTCGGGATTCAGCGTGTCGATATGCTCCTTGGCCTCCCGGCCCTGGCGGAGAAGCGCNTCCAGCCGTTCCTCGTCGCCGCTGGCAATGGCGCTCCGCAGATTGTTCATGTTGCGGATCAGAAGGTCGATCTCCGGAAGCAGCGCNTCCCGGTTCAGGAGAAACAGCTCCTTCCACACCTTCTCGTTGAGGCAGGCNATGCGGGTCATGTCCTTGTAGCTTCCCCCGGCAAAGCCCACATAGTCCGGGGAGACCGGGCTTTTCACGTAGGAGTTGGACACAATNTGGGCCAGCTGGGAGGTGTGGGCGATCATNCGGTCGTGGGTCTTGGCGTCGCACACCCGGACCCGCCGGAAGCCNACCTGCAAAAACAGCTTTTCCANAGCCTCCAAATCCCCTTCGGCGGTGGCCTCCGTGGGCACCAGAATCATGCTGGACCCGTGGAACAGGTCGGCGAAGGACCGCCCGTACCCGGCCTTGGCCAGTCCCGCCATGGGATGGCCGCCAGTGTAGCGGACGCCGTGGGCCAGGGCCACGGGGGTTACCCGCTCCACCATNTGGTCCTTGATGCCCACCAGATCCACCACCTGGGCCCCCTTCTTCATCAGGGGGATAACCCGGTGGAGAAACTCAATNGTAGACTCNGGATAGAGGACNGGGATCAGCAGGTCGCACTGGGCGANAATCTCGTCGCCGGCNATGCCGTCAATGGCNCCCTCTTCCAGCGCCGNCTCCGCTACGGAGCGGGTACGGTTCCAGCCGTATACGGTGTAATCCGTGTACTGCTTCAACGCCTTCGCCATGGAGCCGCCCAGCAGNCCCAGTCCGGCCACNACNGCCAGCTTGCCGCGGGGCCTGTCCTTTTCTTTCAGCACGATCAGCTCAAATTCCGTGGCGTTTTCCGCGTCGTCCTCCANATTNTCCCGCAGAAGGTGCAGGCCGAAGGCNTCTCCCGCNTCCCGGCGGCACAGCACCCCNGTGTCCGCCGGAAGNGTTCCTTCCGCCAGATGCCGGGCGGCGATGGCGGTGTCCTCCTCTTCCTGCCAGNCGNCGCCGGGGAAGTCCCGCTCCANGGTCNTCCGGCACTGNTTCAGCGCCTGGATATGGGAGGCCACGGCGCGGATCTCCGTCACGGAGCTGTCCTTGACAAACAGGCAGTGGTGGATGGGGATGCAGTCCAGGGCCAGCATCTTGTAGTTGATTCCCCGGAGGGCCGCCTCCGTCTCCAGAACNACNCCNGCCACGTGGTTCAGCGTCGCCATAACGCCGTANTCCACNGTGCCCGCCAGNAGAGCGTCCACAACGCCCTTGGAGTGGACCAGGGGGACGTATTCCACGTCCGNCCACCCCAGGCGNTCCGCCATATTCTGGGCGGAGGCCCGGGAGTTGCTGCCCTCAATGCCCTGATAGCCGATTTTCATCAATTTGCCCTCACTTAGCCATGGAGCCGTCGTACTCGCCGATGCTCTTGGCAATCATCAGGTTAGCGGCGATGTCGCCCTCCACGTTGATGGTGGTNAAGGCCATGTCCAGCAGACGGTAGAAGCCGCTGATGGGGCCCATCAGATCCATGGGCAGGCCCAGGATGGACAGGAAGGACGCGCCCAGCACCACGCCGCCGCCGGGGATGCCGGGNGCCGCCATGTTNATNAGNGTAGCCACGAGAATCAGAAAGACGATGGTGCCNAGGGGCAGGTTGATGCTGTAGAAATCCGACACGAAGACGGCCAGGCAGCAGAAGGAGCACGCGCCGCCGCACATATTGATGGTGCAGCCCAGAGGCAGGGTGAACTTGGACACGCCCTCCGGAGCGCCCAGATCGTCCACGCTGACGTTGATGGTGGTGGGCAGGGCGGCGGCGGAGGAGGTGGTGGACAGGGTGACCAGGGCCACCTTGCCGCAGGCCTTGACCAGCTTAATGGGGCTGACCTTGGTGTACAGGCAGGCGGGAAGCACCATGGCCACGAAGAACACCACAATGCAGCACAGCCAGCAGGTAAGGATATACTTGGCCAGGGCGCTGAAGATGCCCGCGCCGTACTGAGCCACGGAGAAGGCCATGAGGGACATGACGCCCAGGGGGGAGATCTCCATGAAGTAGCCCAGCATCTTGAAGAAGGCGGCGGACAGGCTGTTCATGAAGTCCAGCACAGGACGGCCCTTCTCACCCACAGACAGGATGGCGATGGCGAAGATGATGGTAAAGAGGATCACCGGCAGGTTGCTGCCGTCGGCCATGGCCTTGATGATGTTGGTGGGGACGATGGTCATCAGGAAGCTGGTGATGGTGGGGGAGGTGATTTCGCCCTCGTAGACGGGAGCGTTTTCAAATACCGTGCCCAGGCCGGGACGGATGGTCCAGGCGATAGCCAGGGAAATAATAGCGCAGACAATGAACATCACCACATACAGGGCCACGGTGCGCACGCCGATGCGGCGCAGGAGGTTTCCGTCCTTGATGTTGGCGATGCCGCAGAAGACGGCGCAGACCACGATGGGGATGATCATCAGCTTGATGAGATTCAGGTAGAGATCGCCCACTACCTTGGTGGCAATGGAGAAGCCCGGAGCCGCCAGGCCCAGGACCACGCCAATGACAAAGCCGATGGCGACCCGCAGGAACAGGTTCTCTTTTTTCAACAACACATTCACGTTTCTCTCTCCTCACTTTGGTTAAGTATTGCTTTATAGTGTTAAAGCGGTACTATTATACCCCCTGCCGGAGGGCTTGTCCAGTGGTGGACCCGGATTTTTGCCTTAGAACATTCCACAAAAATGTGCTGGCGCGGGCCGGGATTTTCAGCGTGCGCGGGACGGNGAGGGGAACGCCGCTTAGCNATTGAACATAAGNGTACAGTGTGATATTATGATGGTGCTTTGAGGGATTTACGAAANGCCGCCCCTCGAAGNGTATTTGTNNNCGATTGCGGCAAAAGTAGTAAATTTGTAGTAAATTNGATNGTTTCAAACCCTGGGCCTCTTGTATTGCAATGGGTCCAGGGTTTTTATAATGTTATCCGCTTTGGATAACTGNCCGGCCGGATATTTTGTCGAAGGATTTGGAGTACCGGGCGNCAGCGGCGCAAAAGATNACGGGATATTTGTTATTGGGGTTTGCGGATTCNTCTTTTTGTGGTACAATCAAGAAAAACCAAGGAGAGGAGAATCGCGCATGGAAACCAGACCTTATGTATCCTGGGACTTGATGAACCGCTTTTTGACCGACGCCTTCAAGGGCTACGGCGTTCCGGAGGAGGACGCGAAAATCTGCGCCGACGTGCTCCTGGAATCCGACCGCCGGGGCATCGAGAGCCACGGATGCAACCGCTTCAAGCCTATCTACATCGACCGGATTGAAAACGGCACCCTGCTTCCCGTCACCAAGCTGGACATTGTGAAGGACACCCCCACCACCGTGGTCATGGACGCCAACAATGGGCTGGGCATGGTGGCCAGCTACCACATGATGGAAATGCTCATTGAAAAGGCCGCCAAGTATGGCATGGCCGGAGGAACTATCTTCAACTCCACTCACTACGGCATCGCCGGATACTGGACCACCATGGCGGAGAAAGCCGGCATGATCGGTATTACCGGCACCAACGCCCGCCCCTCCGTGGCCCCCACCTGGGGCGTGGAGCCCATGATGGGCACCAATCCCCTGACCTTCACCATGCCCACCGACGAGGAGTTCCCCTTCAATTTCGACTGCGCCACCTCCATCGTCCAGAACGGGAAGATCGAATACTACGAGCGCCTGGGCAAGCCCACGCCGGAGGGCCTNGTGGTCACCCGCGNCGGCGGGACCATCACCGACTCCGGGAAAATCCTCAAGGACATGCGGCAGGGGGAGTGCGCCCTCCTCTCCATCGGCGGACTGGGCGAGGCCACCGGCGGCTACAANGGCTANGGNTTCACCACCATCGTGGANATTCTCTCCGCGGCCCTGGCGGGCGGGCCCTTCATGAAGGACCTCAGCGGGAAAAACCCCGACGGCTCCAACAAATTCTACCGTCTGGGCCACTTCTTCTTTGTCATCAACCCGGAGTTNTTCATGGGNCTGGACACCTTTAAAAAGACCGCCGGNGACATCTGCCGGGGACTGAGGGCCTCGGAAAAGGCCCCCGGCGCGGAGCGNATCTACACCGCCGGAGAAAAGGAGTGGCTGGCCTGGCAGGACCGGAAGGACAAGGGCGTTCCNGTCAGCGAGTCCGTGCAGAAAGAGATTCTGGCCGTCCGGGACAAGCTGGGGCTGGATTACCATTTTGACTTTGAGAAATAAACCGATTCGATCAGGAGGAAATACAGATGGATTACGCAAAGGAATCCCTCCGGCTCCATGGGGAGTGGAAGGGAAAGATTGAAGTGGTCGCCACCGTGCCTGTGGAGACCAAGGACGACCTGTCCCTGGCCTACACCCCCGGCGTGGCCCAGCCCTGNCTGGAAATCCAGAAGGACATTTCCAANAGCTACGACCTGACCCGGNGGCACAACCTCTGCGCCGTCATNACCGACGGCTCCGCCGTCCTGGGCCTGGGNGACATNGGCCCNGAGGCGGGNATGCCGGTTATGGAGGGCAAATGNGTCCTCTTCAAGGCCTTTGGCGNNGTGGACGCNNTCCCCCTNTGNGTNNNNANTCANGAGCGTGGACGAGNTNGTNAACNCNGTNNNTCTNNTGTCNGGCTCNTTCGGCGGNNTCAANCTGGAGGACATCNNCGCCCCCCGCTGCTTTGAGATCGAGCGGAAGCTGAAGGAAAAGTGCGACATCCCCATCTTCCACGACGACCAGCACGGCACCGCCATCATCACACTCGCAGGCCTCACCAACGCCTTAAAGATGAAGAGCAAAAAGAAGGAGGATGTGAAGGTGGTTACCTCCG